>JAZPYP010000071.1:0-4829 GCA_045544255.1 Eubacteriales bacterium
GCAAAGGCGAGCGAGGAACCTCTGGGCTTTGGGGAGCGCAAGGGGGAGGCGGAAAAAGAGATCCGCGCGGCCCTGAAAAGGGCTCTTCGACCGGAGCTTTTGGGGCGGCTGGACGAAATTATCATCTTCCGCCCCTTGGGAAGAGAGGAGCTTTTGGCCATCGCGGAGCTGGAGCTTGAAAAATTAAGGGGGCGGCTTCTTGAGAGGGGCTTTTCTATTGAATTTCATGAGGATATTGCGGCCCTTGCGGTGGAGCAGAGCCAGGAAAAGCCGGAAGGGGCAAGAGCCTTGCTTCATACTATTGAGCGGGAGATCGGCGGCGCCCTTGCCACCCTTTTGATGGAAGGCACCCTTTCCGATGGGCTGATCTCCGCCTCGGACCTTTGCCTTCTCCAAAATAGTTGACGAACAGCAAAAAAACCGTTATTATAAAAGATAATAAAGGAAAGGATTTTAAAAAATCATGAAACTGGATTATAAAAAAACGGTCTTTGTGGGGCTGGCGTTTATGTCGATCAGCAGTTTTTGGCAGCTCTATAATTATATCATTCCTTTGATCTTAAAGAATACCTTCGGGGTGAGCGATGCCATCAGCGGCTATGTGATGGCGGCGGATAATCTTTTGGCAGTTTTCCTTCTGCCCCTTTTCGGCGCCCTTTCCGATCGGGTGAATACCCGCTTTGGAAAGCGCAAGCCCTTCATTGTGGTGGGCACCTTTTTGGCGGCCTCCCTGCTCTTTTTGATCCCCCTTGCCGATCGCACCAAAAATCTTACCCTTTTGGTGGTGGCGCTGGGTGTTTTGCTTTTGGCAATGAGCTCCTATCGGGCACCGGCGGTGGCGCTGATGCCGGATGTTACCCCCGCGCCCTTGCGCAGCAAAGGCAACGCCATCATTAACCTGATGGGCGCCCTCGGCGGGATCATGACCTATCTGATCATCTCTCTTTTCGGCAAAAGCTATACCACTGTTTTCGCCATTGTGGCAGGATTTATGGTCTTTTGCGCCATTGTTCTGATGCTGAAGGTGCCGGAAAATAAATTAGTGGCAGAGGTGCCGAAAGAGGAGCCGAAGCTGGATCCCAATGCCGGCAAAAAGATGCCAAGGGAAGTTTTTCGAAGCCTTTGCTTTATCCTCCTCTCTGTATTTTTATGGTTTATGGCCTATAATGCGGTGGAAACCGCCTATTCCCGCTATGTGCAGGATGTATGGCACAGGAGCGAGCAGGTGGGCTCCACGATGATGATTGTGGCAATGCTGGTGGCAACCGCCGCCTATCTGCCGGTGGGCATGCTTTCGGCAAAATTCGGCCGCAAAAAGGTGATCCTTTTCGGTGTTTGCCTGATGGCCGCCGCCTTCTTGGTGGGCTTCATGATGCCCGGATATAGCATTCTGGCTTGGATCATTATGGGCGTGATCGGGATCGGCTGGGCTTCCATCAATGTGAATTCCTACCCGATGGTGGTGGAGATGAGCAAGGGAAGCGATATGGGAAAATATACAGGGCTTTATTATACCTTCTCTATGTCGGCCCAGATCCTTACTCCCATCCTCTCCGGCTATCTTTTCACCTATACCCCTTGGGGCTATAAGGTGCTCTTCCCTTATGCTGTTATTTTCTGCGGGCTGGCGATTCTTACAATGCTGTTTGTGCGCCATGGGGATAACCGTCCCGAAATGCCCGCCGATAAAACCGAGCTTTTCGGCGGGGAGGATTGATGATGATCTGGATCCTTATTCTTCTTTTGGTTCTTTTGGCCCTTTGGCTTTTCATGATCGCGCCCTCCTTGCAGCGCCCCCATGCGCTCAAGGAGCTTTGCCGCCGGAATTATGCCCATCGGGGGCTTCATAATATTGAAAAGGGAATCCCCGAAAATTCCCTTTTGGCCTTTCGCCTTGCAAAAGAGAAGGGCTATGCCATTGAGCTGGATGTTCATTTGAGCAAGGATGGCAAATTGGTGGTGGAGCATGATGATACCCTTTTGCGCACCTGCGGCTCCCCCCTTACCATTGAGGAAAATGAATGGAGCGCCATCAAGGATCTGAAGCTGGAGGGCACCGAAGAGCATCTTCCTCTTTTGGAAGAGGTTCTTTCCTTGATCGACGGCGCGGTTCCCCTTTTGATCGAGGCAAAGGTGGCAAAGGGGAGCGCTTATCCCTTGGCGGCGGCCCTTGCAGATCAGCTTTCCGATTATCGAGGGCCCTATTGCATCGAATCCTTCGATCCCCGCCCTCTTTGCTGGCTCAAAAAGAATGCGCCCGCCATTTTGCGGGGGCAGCTTGCCGCTCATGTTAAAAAAGACGGGGCCAAGATTTCTTCTCTTACCGATTTTGCCCTTGCCAATCTCCTGGTTCATTTCCTTTCCCGCCCTCATTTTATCGCCTATTCTTATAAAGATCGAAAAAATCTTTCTTTTCGGCTCTGCCGCGCCCTTTTCGGTTCCCCCATCTTTTTTTGGACCATTCGAGATGAGAGCGCCAAGGCGATTGCCAAAGAATGCGGCGCCACTCCGATTTTTGAAAAAATCTCTTATTAATTTTTGAATTTTTTCAAAAGGAAATTGAAAAATCGGCAGGATTATGCTATGATCCCAAAGAGAGGAGCAAGGAAAAATGAAATATACTGTTTTGCCATGGATGAATGCCATCTCGGCGGGAAAGATTTTGGTTGGAATTGCTTTTTTGCTGATTGCTTGGTGCATCCTTGAATATTTTATTAAAAAATGGAGCATGAATTTAAGGCGGGGGCATCTTGCCATTATGAGCAATACCGCTTGGGCCCTTTGCCTGAATGGGGCGATCTGCACCGTTGCCTTTTGGCGCTGGGCGCTGATCTTATCCCTTGCGATCGGGATCCTCTTCTGGATCATTATCCGCGGCGAGCTCAAAACCGCAAGGGAAGAAGAGCTGGAAGGGGCAAGAGGGGTTCGCCCCGAACTGAAAGAGATCCGCAGCGAGCTTTTTGCCGATCTTCCCATCGAAGAGCAGCTTGCCTTTAAGAAGAATTATAAGCCGGTGAAGCTCTGGTGGTGGCTTTGGTTGCCGCTGATGATCGCCATTCCTTTTTTGGCGATCCTTCTTTTGGAGCAGCTCGGCGCAGGCGATTATCTCTTCCATATCGTTTATTTTGAATAAAGGGGCTGTAAAAATAGCCCGAACCGCAAAAAAGGGGCTGTAAAAAATTCATTCGAATTTTTTACAGCCCCTTATTATTTCCTTACAGCAGATAATTTCCGTTATGAGAGCGGGTATTCATAGGCTCTTACCTTGCCAACCTCTCCCAGATCTGCGCTCTTGATATAAACCGTGGAATCAACATAGAGGGAGAATTCTCCGGACTTCTCATCGCTGAGCCCAACCCGAATCTGCTCAATTTCATATCGCAGGAATCTTTCTCCAAATTCCTCTGCGGCCTTCTTTTGCCCAAAAGCGATCATATCTGCCTCGCTGATGCTTGCCACAAGTTTTGGATTAAAACCATTCAGGCGATTTAACTGATTCATGCTTCTGCCAACATTGCCATCCTTCCATATTTTGGCGCTGATGAATTCACCGTTAATATCATTGTTTTTCCCAAATTTCTGCCGATAGAGAAGCTCAAAATGATCTTCACTCTCCGAAAGTTCCAATACCAAATCAAGGGTATCTATATCAACACCGTAGATCTCCAGAAAATGCTTTTTGGCAATGGTGATCGCTTCCTCTTGCGTGATCGGATCTGAATTGATGGCGGTAGCATATCTTTGATAAGCGTCTTCATCGCTCCAGCCTGTCATTTCATTCCCGTTATAGCGATATTCAACATTTTCGTTTTCCCGATCCTTATAAATATCAAGGGATGCATCTTCACTCAACTGCCAGGTCTTATCATAGGTCAACTCTTTTTCAACCTTTTCGACCTTATCATTTGCCGCTACCGACCCTTTGGTTGCGCCGCTTTCGGATTGATAAAAGATCTGGGTTTTGGTTTTTTCGGCATCATCCCGAACAACATACTCATCCGCAACTGCCTTCTCGCCTTCCATATCCTCGGCGTTTCTTCCAAGGCCCGCATAAACCGATACCCCAACGCAAACAGCAATCGCCAAAGTAATAGATATTACTAAAATGATCTTTTTCTTCATTTCAGGCTCCTCCTTTCGTTTTGGCTCTTCCTATATATAATGCTTTGAAAAAGGTAAAATGTGACATTTATTTTTAAAATTTTTAAAATTTAATCTTTTTGGTTTCAGTTTCTTCTGATTAAAGTATATATATTAAATCATGAGAAATCAAGGAAATCTGGAAAATGCAACATAAATGTAACACAACCTTGTTATAATAAGCAAACACGAATAATCCGAACCTGATTTTAAGGGGAGGATTTTCGCCTTTGCTGTGTTAAAATACTCGCCAATACGTCGGTATTGGCTGTGTTTTATGCCTTGCAAATCCAAAAATCCTCTCCCTTGAAATTCTTTGACCTAAAATGAGCAGAATTTCGGATGATTTTTGGTGCGAAGGAGTTTCGTAAGGCTGACGCCTACAAACGACGGCAAACCGAAAAGCGCCGAAATTCCGCCATTTTAGGCAGATTCGGATCGTTCGTGTTTGCTTAAGGGTCTTCATCATTTCTTTCGCCAGAAGGGTGCCAGAGGAATATCCTCCCCTTGCAGGCGCCCTGCAATATTTACAAAAGCACGGCCGATCACACTCTTCCTTCCCGCCAGCACCTCGCCCTGATTGGCGCTGATAACAGCCGCCTCATCATGGGGCACAAGCCCAAGCAACGGAAGGGCGATATGATCCATCACCTGATCCACATTCTGCAGATAGCCTTTTTTGATCATCT
>JAZPYP010000072.1:0-119976 GCA_045544255.1 Eubacteriales bacterium
CCTGTGTAGGCAAGAACATATCTTCCACAGTAACAGAATCTATAACTGCGGAACTATCAATGTAATAAGGAATGGTGATGTAAATCTTTGTATTGTCAGCATTGAAAGAGTATTCCCAATCAACCACAACAGTATCGTTTCTGATTGAAACATTGTCAGCAAATTGATAACCGTCAAAGGCAGTGAACTCATAGTTATAGGAATAACTATATCCGCCCTCAAATACAGTGCTGGAGTCAAGGCGATTACCCTCACTGTCAGCCCAATACCGGTCTGTCATTTCCGAGTTGTTATAAGCCCAAACGCCATTGTTGTAATGCGCTTGATCGCCATCACTTGGTGCGGTAACATTGTAGAATCGGAACTCACTGATGTCAGCATAGGTGCGCTCTCCAGCAAGTTCAAACGTATAAGTCACCGTTGCATTCTCTGTTTCCTGACTAAGTGTAATGCTACCAGTATACTGATGGTCATACAGGTTAGTCATATACACAGGAATATTAGAGTCTGTAAAGGCATAGCCATCCTTCGGCTCAACGCTAAAAGAGATGCTGTACGTTCTGCCCGCTTCAAAAACCTGTAGGCCATATTCAATCAGGCGGCCTTCTTCATCCCGCCAATCAGCGTATTGGTTATCTAAGACAGCGTACTCATATTTGCCATACTGACTTTCCGATAAAGCAGAGCCGCTGACAGACGAAATTCGCTCACCGACTACAGGCATGGAAAGGCCAGAAAGTGAGACACTATTGATGGTTTCTGGTTCCTCCGCAAACGCCGTTAGCGTCGTTGCAGGCATCAGGCTTAGCAGCATTACCACTGCCAGCAGCATACTGACAATTTGCTTTATTCCTTTATGTTTCATTGCTTCTTCCTCCTTGGGGAGTATTTTCTTGATAGCCCACTGCTTTTTGTAAGATCTGCTTACCGTAGTTCGGGCAATACAGCGACCCATCGATCCATTCCCCGCAATCGGGGCAGGTGTGCCCCGCATGGGCGACTTCTTTTTGGGCCATCGGAAATACCCTTGACCGCCGGATAATTTTGTAATATAATAATCTATATTATATTGATTCTATCTTCATTATAAAGAAGCCTCGCGCTCTTTTCCCCACCCTTTTGGTTCTTCAGGGGTGGGAAACCCGCAAAAATGGGTGGGAAAAAGGGTGGGAAAACGCAATCAAAAAGGAGAAATGATGAAAAGATCCGCTTTCTTTTTCAATTTAATAGCGCTCTCCCCCATCCTTTGCGGATGCAGCAGAGTGGGCGAGCGAGTCTCCGGTCAGGCAGTGCTCTATGGCGCCATGGCCGCCCTTGCGGTGCTGCTCTTTTTAGGCTGCATTCCTCTTTTGAAAAAAAGAGAGCTTTGGATGACCGGCCTTTTCGGCGCCATCTCGGTAGTCAACTGCGGCTATTTCCTGCTGGCGATCTCCAAAACCTTGGAGCAGGCCCTTTGGGCCAATCGCTTGGCTTATCTCGGCTCGGTTTTCCTTCCGATGATGATGCTGATGGCAATGCTGCGGGTTTGCAAGATCAGGGGCCCGAAATGGCTTCCCTTCAGCCTGCTTGGGGTTTGCATTGTGATCTTCTTTATTGCCGCCTCTCCCGGCTGGCTCCCCATCTATTATAAAGAAGTCTCTTTGGTGATCGAAGGCGGGGTTGCTTCTCTCAAGAAGGAATACGGGCCCTTGCATATCCTTTATCTCTTCTACCTTTTAAGCCACTTTGCTTCCCTCATTGCAGCCATGATCTATGCAGGGCGAAAAAAGAAGCTGGAATCCAGTGCCCACGCGGCGATCCTTGCAGTGGCAGTATTCGTAAATATCGGGGTATGGCTGCTGGAGCAGTTGATCAAGATTGATTTTGAGATCCTCTCCATCTCCTATATCATCAGCGAACTTTTCCTTTTGGGCCTCTATTTTATGATTCAGGAAAATGAGCGGCGGCTGCAGCAAGCCCTTGCCGAAAGGGAGCGCGCCCCCGAAGGGGAGGCGAACGCAGCAAAGCTTGCGGCCTTTGAGAAGGGCATCGCCTCTCTCACCAAAACCGAGCGGGCAGTTTTCGATCTTTATTGCCAAGGAAAAAATACCCTTTTCGTTTTGGAAGCCCTCTCTATTAAAGAAAACACTTTGAAATACCATAACCGCAATCTCTATGCAAAGCTTGGCATCTCCTCCCGCAAGGAGCTTCGCGCCCTCGCCGAGCAGCTTCAAAAATAATAAAATTAAGGGGCTGTAAAAATAGTCCGAACCGCAAAGGGCAGAAAACTACAAGGCCTTTTTACAAAAAAACAAAGAAGAAAGCAGTGTAGAATAGAAAATTTTCTATTCTACACTGCTTTTATTATTCATAAGAGAATTTTGAAAGCTTTTTAGGATCTGAAATCATCAAAGCTCATAGTGATCTTGGCCACCTCGGAGCGCAATGCAACTCTTTTGGGCGAAATCGTTTTTTTGGTATTACTTGCGGAAGTATTGCCAAGGAGGCCTACCGCAGCGGCCCAGCGCATGCTGGTTTTTGCCCATTTGCTGACCTTTCCATGATCTTCATAAACCGAAAGATCTGCGCGGGCGGAGGTATCCTCGCCCCGATAATCGGCATAGTTTTTCAAAAATTGCGCAAGCTGCTCGCGGGTAACCTCGCCGCCAAGGCCGAATTTTCCGCCGCCGATGCCGGTGGTGATCCCCTCTGCTTTAGCCCATTTCACCGCCGCGGAATACCATTTCCCGCTGGGCACATCGCTAAAGCCGGTATCGCCCTTATAATCGGATTTCTTTTTGCCTTCCATATTGAAAAGAAGCTGCACAAACTGCTCTCTGGTAAATTTCATATCCGGCGAGAAGGTCATGGGCTGCCCGCTCTTGTTTGTGCCGGTCATGTAGCCCTTATTATAAGCATAGACGATTCCTTCAAAAGACCAATTTCCATACCGAACATCGATAAAGGGATTGATCAACTGATGGCAAACGCTGCATTCATGGGGCCCAAGGCCCTTTGCGAGGGTATGCTTGGTTTTCAAGGGAAGATTGCCCCAAACGGCAAAGTTTATGATGCGGCTCTGGGCATTTTCATCCACATAGAGGTTGCCGCAGGAGCATTCATAATAGGCCTTCTTGCCCTGCTCCTTGCAGGTGGAGGGCTCTTCCTGATGGAAGGTCAGATTGCCGATATGGGTATGGTAGGTGGCGGTGATCACCACATCCTCATAAAGCATATCAAAATAGGTTTCTTCTGCGGTGGGATCGCTGATGATCACATTGCCTTCTTCAATCACCCATTTATCAAATTGGCTTCCTGCCGCAGGCTCCTCCGCCCTGATATAAACGCGGGTGAATTGAGCGGCTTTGGTAACGGGGGTATCCCCAACGGTGGCCTCGCCGAGGTTGATGGTAATATCGAAAAGGGTGGTGGTATCAGCCTTCCAGCTGGCATAGGCGATGGCATCGGCTGTGAGGGTAACGCTCTCGCCCGGCTGCTTTTGCTGGCCGCCGATGATCCAATGGCTGAATTCCTTTCCTGCGGGCGGGGTAAAGGTGCAGTCGGGAAGGGTATAGGTATTGCCTC
This sequence comes from Eubacteriales bacterium, assembly GCA_045544255.1. Lineage (GTDB taxonomy): Bacteria > Bacillota > Clostridia > Oscillospirales > QAKW01 > QAKW01. The sequence goes on from JAZPYP010000072.1 coordinate 3,565, forward strand.
CGGTCAAGGATGCCATCTCGCCGCTGCCGCCATAGAAATTGGAGAACGCAAGCTCATAGGTGATCAACTGATAAGTTGCTTCAATGGTAAGGTCCCTCTCGGGCATCTCGATATAGATGATGGCATCCTCTTTATCGGTCTCATTGCGAAAAGCGAGGCCTTCGGTGCCGCTCCAGCCGGTGAAACGATAGCCCTCAGCAGGGGCATCAGCCTCGATGCGGCAGATGGAGCCTGCAGGATAGTTGCCGCTGCCGCTGCCCTTGGTAACAGTCAAAGCATAGGCATCTACACCCAGAATGCAAGGATCGCTATTGCATTTTTCATTTTCATCATTGAGGCGGATAATGGTCAAGGTCTTATCGATCCACTGGGCCTGCATAGGCAGGTCGCTGCCGTCGGAATCAAATTCATAATCGGCAACCCCTTCGGCGCTGATGCGATAGCTTGCGTCGGAATAGAAGCCGCAAAGCGCGTTTTCCTCCGCATCATAGGTGATGGTGGGCTTTGCTTCTTTAACATATACATTTAAGGTCTTATTAAGGCCGGTATCCAGCGCCTTGATGGCCACCGAATAAGCACCTGCCCAAGTTCCTGCGGTAACAGTAACGGTGGTTACGCCGCCAACCGGTTCCCCCGCCTCGACAGTGAGACTGGAATAGCTGGAGGGGGTAGCGCTGATATTGGGATAAGAAGCATCAGCAGGAGTGGGGGTTACGGTGATGGAAGCGGTATCCCCCTTATTGAGGATCAACTCCTCCTTGCTCAAGGTAAGAGCGGTAACCGGCTTATCGCTCTTGATTGCTCCATAAGGAATGGTAAAGGTAATGGAGCGATCATCGCTTGTATCAGAATAAGTACCATTTCGATCGGTGCATCTCATGGTAACTGTGCCTGCAGGGCAGGGAGTGGTGGGAGTGCCATCAATATAGCCATAAATACTATTAAGGCTGAGCCCTTCGGGCAGCGCCCCTTCGATGATCTCAAAATACAAGAATTCAGAATCGTCTTTAAATCCGGAAGCGCCGGTAATATAGTTTTTAAAATATAAAGAATAAAGGGAACTCCCTGCCTTTGTTTCAGGAATAGAGAAGAAGCCTTCTCCTCTCCAAGCAAGAGCAGTCTCTTCTTCCACATATTCCAAAATCGCCTTATTGAGAGCAGCGCCGCTCCCATCTTTCAGGAAATAATAGTTGCTATAGGGATTAATGGATCGATCCTGCTGCCAGAAATAGGCATTATCGGCAGGGATGGTAAAGGCGGTATGGGTATTGGTTTTATATTTGGGATCATAGCAGCTTACCATTCCGTCGAAGGTGATTTTGCCGCCCTCGTTCAGCCCCAGCTCATAGATGGTGCCGTTAAAAGCCGCGCTCTTATAGGCTTCTCCTTCGGGAGCAGAGGCCTTGAAGGTGATCTTCGGAGCGCTATTTTTAATCCAAAGGCTGCTGCCGCAGGCAGTGGCGGTGGAAGAGGTATTATAGGCCTCGATATTCACATTGATTTCATTGGCGCAATCCTCGATTTCCAAGGCTCCGTTATCGATGCCGGTAACAGCGCTGCCCCCGTGGGTATTCTCTACCCGCACATTGAGGGTGGCAGGCTTTGTTTGCTCTTTAGCAAATTCCACACTGCCGTATACGCCATACAAATTGCCGGTACCACTCATATTGATATTAACGGTTCCGTTTTTAATAACGGGCACCGCATAAAAGCCCATGGCGGTTCTGGTGAGGCCGGTGCCGCTGATATTCAGGGTTGCCTCATCCTCGGCGGAGATCGTGAGCGCTCCGATAGAGCCGCTATTATCTACGCGAATACCATAACCTTCGCCGGAGTCGGGATTTTCCATGGTGATGGTATTGGTGCCCATGAGATGAAGGTTGAAGGGCTTCTCAGCATAGATCTTTTTGCCGTTATAACCATTTAAAGTCAGGGTGGCGGTCTCGCCGTCATAGCTCCAACCCTCGCCGCTGCCGTCCTCCTTCATTTCAAGAGGCGTGCCATCGTTTACCGTAAGGTAAAGATCTGGTTCAGCCACCGCTCCGTAGGGAATGGTAAAGGTAATGGAGCGATCATCGCTTGTATCGGAATAGGTACCATTTCGATCGGTGCATTTCATGGTAACTGTGCCTGCAGGGCAGGGAGTGGTGGGAGTGCCATCGAAATAGCCATAAATATTATTAAGGCTGAGCCCTTCGGGCAGCGCCCCTTCGATGATCTCAAAATACAAGAATTCAGAATCATCTTTAAATCCGGAAGCGCCGGTAATATAGTTTTTAAAATAGAGAGAATAAAGGGCAACGCCGACCTTTGTTTCAGGAATAGAGAAGAAGCCTTCTCCCCTCCAGGTAAGCGCAGTCTCTTCTTCCACATATTCCAAAATCGCCTTATTCAGAGCAGTGCCGCTCCCATCTTTCAGGAAATAATAGTTGCTATAGGGATTGATGCTTCTGTCCTTTTGCCAGAAATAGGCATTATCGGCAGGGGTGGTAAAGGCGGTATGGGTATTGGTTTTATATTTGGGATCATAGCAGCTTACCATACCGTCAAAGGTAATTTTGCCGCCCTCGTTCAGCCCCATCTCATAGATGTTGCCATTGAAAGCCGCGCTCTTATAGGCATCCGCTGCGGGAGCAGAGGCCTTAAAGGTGATTTTCGGAGCGCTATTGCTGATCCAAAGACTGCTATCGCAAGCGGTTGCAGTGGAAGTGGTATTATAGGCCTCCACATTAATGGTGATTTCATTGGTGCAATCTCTGATTTCAAGGCCTCCGTTGCCAATGCCGGTTACTGCGTTGCTGCCTGTATTCTCTACCCGCACATTGAGGGTAGCCGGCTTTGTTTGTTCCTTTATGTACTCCACACTGCCGTAAATACCGTATAAACGGCCGGTACCGCTCATGTCGATATTGATAGTACCGTTTTTAATGATCGGTGTAGCATAAAAGGCCATAGTAGTTCGGGCAAGATTGGTGCCGCCGATATTTAAAACCGCCCCATCATCGGCGGAAATATTCAGCTCTCCAATAAAGCCGTTATCATAAACGCGAATACCATAACCGGTCTCGCCTTCGATATCTGCCATGGTGATGGTATTGGTGCCCTTGAGATGAAGATTCAAGGCACCGTTGGCATAAATCCGCCGACCGGTATAGCCATTTAAGGTCAGGGTGGCGGTATCGGCATCATAGGTATAGGTGGCTGCCTCGGTATCGGCCGCCAATACCGTCTGCACCCCTGCGGTATCGGTCAGGGTAACCGCGGTGGCTGCCCATGCCGAAACAGGAAGGGCGCCCATGGGCAGAAGCCCCATAACCATTACAAGGATCATTAAGAAACTCATGATCCTTCTGCCGTTTCTTTTCATAAAAATTCCTCCTTTTTTGTTTTTGGCGGGGTAGTTCTTTCCTCTCGCCCTTTTAAAAAAATGCATACCTTTATTTTTGCTTAATCTTATTATAAAGTAATTTAAATAAAAATCCCCCACCCCACCCCCAAGAAAAGGGTGGGAAGCTCCAAAAAGCGGGTGGGAAAAAGGGTGGGAAACCTTATTTTGCCCGAAAGACCTCTTCGTTTTAAAGGTGCACCCCTTCATTCAGAGTGCAAGATCTGATTTCTCCGGAGCAAAGGGTTGACTTTAAGGATGAAAACAACTAAAATAAGAAAGAAATAAATAAAAGGAAATGAGGCTGATTCCATGCTTAACTTACCCGCTTTCAGAGAAACCGAATATACCCTGCATCAGATGAATAAAACCGCAAATGTCCTGCGGATTGAATCTGCTGCCAAAGCGCAATTTGATGCCTACTGCGCTCATTTTGAGGAGCAGGGATTTGAGAGCCGAGAGCGGCGGGAGACCGAATTTTCTTTGTTTGCCGCCTATGAGGGCAAAGAAGAGTGCCTCTTTTTAAATTATTTTAAAAATACCAAAGAGTTGCAGATTGTTGGCGAAAAGGATTGCCGCTATTTTGAATTTAGCGGGCGCAAGGGTGCCTCTATCGCCACCCCGCAGATAACCCAACTGCATCTTACCGATTTCGGGATGAGCTATATCATCCGCCTTTCCGACGGGCGATTTATTCTGATCGACGGTGGGCGGAAATTCGAGCAGGATGCCGATCGCCTTTATGAGGCGCTGGCGGAGCAATCCCCCCTGAAGACCCCCGTCATCGCCGCCTGGATTCTCACCCATCCCCATTCCGATCATTACCATTGCCTCTTTCCCTTCTTTGCGCGCCATGGAGAGAAGGTCAAGGTGGAGCGGTTTTTGAAAAATTTCTGCGAAGCCGATGATCTGGAGCATTATCCCAAGCTTGCAAAAGATGATGATCGCTTTGATTTTGATGTGAGCGAGCAAACCAATATCCCCCTCTTAAATCAATTGATTGAAAAGAGCGGCGCCGCGCTCTTTATGCCCCATACCGGGCAAACCTACCGAATCGGCGATGCCACCTTTGAGGTTTTGGCATCCATGGACGATACCATCCATTGCTCTCAAAATATCAATGCTTCCTCTTTGGTATTCCGCATGACCCTTGCCGACCAAATTGTCCTTTGGACCGCCGATGCAGGCTTCTCCTATGCCCGCCTGCCCGAGCGCTATGGCAGTTATCTTAAAAGCGATATCCTTCAAGTGCCCCACCATGGCTTTGGTTCCGGCGACCCCATGATTCAGATTAAAGGCTTTAGGCTCATTGATCCCGATGTTTGCCTGCTTCCGGTCAACGATTATAATGCCTATCGTGCATTCTCCGGCTTTCGGGAGGGCACCCGCTATCTGATGGAGGAGATGGGGGATTTCGAAATGATCACCGGCGACCATACCCGCACCCTTCCCCTCCCCTATACTGCTGATCCCAAGGGGCCTGAAAAATTGATGCGTGCCTTTTTAAAGGGGCGGCAGGATGCCGGCGCGCGCACTTGGGTATTTACCAATCTTTCTACCGCCAAGGCAGAGGATTTTGAATTTTCCATTCTCAATACCACCCATCTTCCTCAAACGGTTGAGATTGAGCTTTTCTTTGAGGAGCGCGCCCATAATATTCTCTTTATCCGCACCGATGCCCCGGCTTGCACCCTGCGGCAACTCTCTATCCTTGATCCGGAAGCGGTCAGCAGTGAAGAGGTATCCTTTAACCCCGATTCCCTTCAAAGCAAGAAAATTCCCGAAAATGCGCTCTTCGCCGCCCGCTTCATCTGCAAAGAGCCTATCGTTGTATCCCATAAGGAGCATAAAGAAACCTATCATTCTATTTATTAAAAGGAGGGACTAAAAATGATGATTCATTCCGATTGGCACATCCATTCTGAAGCTTCCTATGATGCCGCGCTGACCCTTGAAGAGATTGCCCGCAAAACCAAAGAATTTGGATTTTGCCGCTTCGGCATCACCGACCATCTCAATTTTAATGATCCCTCCTTTATTGGGGATCTGAAAAAATCCGCTCAGCTAGTGAAAGAATTTCAAGGGGAAGATCCCCGCCTTGTTTTGGGCGTGGAGCTTACTCCCATCGAAAAAGGTGAATTTGATTATATCGCCAAGAACGGCACCCGCGAAGGCTACGGTTCCGCGCGCTCGATGGGCATTGAGCTTGGGATGACCAAAGAGGAACTCAAGGCCCTTGGTGTACGCTATGCCATCGGCGCTTCCCATTGGCGCATCGATATCCCCGAGCGCAAATCCGGCACCCCGGAAGAGCTGATCAAAGAATGGTATCGCCAGCAAATTTGGCTTGCCTGCGATGAGCGGGTTACGATTCTGGGCCATCCTTGGTATAACGGCAACGGTGCTTGGTATGAGGATTTCAACCTCATTCCTCGCTCAATGAATCTGGAGCTTGCCGCCGCGCTGAAGGAAAATAAAAAATATGCGGAATGCAATTCCCACTTTTTTACCACCACTAAAGCAACAGAAAAATTCCGCCATCAATATGCAGAGTTTCTTCGCGCCCTTCATGAAGCAGGTATTCCCATTACTTATGGCTCCGATTCTCACGACAGCTACAGTGGTTCCCACCTTGCAGCAGAAAAATATCTCCTCGCCGCCGGCTTTAAGGATGGCGATATCAAAGAGCTCGACGAAAAATTCTTCTGGTAAAACATAAAAAGAAACCCATCGAAAAATCGATGGGTTTCTTCCTTCTCTTTTGATAAGGCAACTGCCTTATCAAAAATTTCACTGCGCCGTATGGCGCAATTTCACTCCCAAAGGGGAATTTCACTTTTGCCCCAAAGGGGCAAAAATTTCACTGAAATAATAAAAACGGAGCCAAGGCTCCGTTTTTATTATTTCTTTGGGAAGCTGTCTTTCAACCCAACAACGCGGTTGAAGGTATTTTCATACTTGCTATCCTTCACATAATAACCGTCTCTAACAAATTGGAATTTCTCCCCTGCCTTTGCCTCTGCAAGGTTGCCCTCCAAAAGGGCGCCCTCGATGATCTTCAAAGATTCGGGGTTAAGGAAATCGGTATAGGTCTTTCCTTCGGGCAGAGCGGCGGGATCCTCTAAAGTGGTGAGCTGCTCATAAAGCCGCAGGGTGGCGGAGGTTGCATTCTTGGCAGAGAGCCAATGAATGGTGCCCTTCACCTTATGGCCATCGGCAGGCATGCCGTTGCGGGTTTCCAGATCGGCGGTGCAATGAAGCTCCTTAATAGAGCCATCTTCATTCTTGATGATCTCATTGCAGGTAACAAGGTATGCCCCCATCAGCCGCACTTCGCCATCGGGCTTCATGCGGAAGAATTTAGAGGGCGGAACCTCGGCAAAATCGCTCTCGTCGATATAAACCTCGCGGGTAAAGGGAACAGGGCGGGTGCCAAGCTCCGGCTTTTGGGGATGATTGGGCAGATCGAAGATCTCGCACCTTTCTTCGGGATAGTTGGTAATAACCACCTTGATGGGCTTTTGAATGGCGATGCGGCGGAGCGCATTTTCATTCAGCTCATCCCGAATGCAGGCCTCAAGCTGGCGGATATCGATGAGGTTTTCGCTCTTGGCAACCCCCGCGCCCTCCACAAACTTGAGGATCGCCTCCCCCGAATAGCCGCGGCGGCGCAGGCCGCAAAGGGTGGGCATCCGAGGATCATCCCAACCGTCTACCACCCCATCCTCTACAAGGCCGCGCAAAAAGCGCTTGGAAAGCACGGTATAGGTCAGGTTCATTCTGGCAAATTCAATCTGGCGGGGGAAGCCCTTATAGGCAAGCTCCCCTTCTTCGAATACATTTTCGATCACCCAATTATAAAGAGGGCGATGAATTTCATAGTTGATATCGGAAGGGGAATGGGTAACCCCCTCCAGCGCATCCTGAATGGGATGGGCAAAATCATAAAGGGGATAGATGCACCATTTATTGCCTTGGCGATGGTGATCCACATGGCGGATCCGATAGATGGCAGGATCGCGGAGCCAGAAATTGCCGGAGGCAAGATCGATCTTGGCCCGCAGGGTATATTTCCCGTCGGGGAATTCGCCGGCCTTCATCCGCTCGAAAAGATCAAGGCTTTCCTCAATGGGGCGATCTCTCCAAGGGGAAACGGCAGGATGATTCACATCGCCGCAATATTTGGGATCCCGCATCTCCTCCGGAGTCAGCTCGCAAACATAAGCAAGGCCCTTCTTAATCAGCCGCACCGCAAACTCATAGTCCTTCTCAAAATAATCGGAACCATAGAAGAAGCGATCCTCCCAATCAAAGCCAAGCCAATGAATATCATCCTGAATGGCATCCACAAACTCGGTCTCTTCCTTGGCAGGGTTGGTATCGTCCATCCGCAGATTGCAGATGCCCCCAAACCGCCGCGCCATACCAAAATCGATGGCCATCGCCTTGCAATGGCCGATATGCAGATAGCCATTGGGCTCGGGGGGGAAGCGGGTATGGATCTTCATCTCGGGATTGGCAGCCAGATCCTCTTTAATAAAATTAGTTATAAAATTAGAAATCTCTTGTTTTTTCTCTTCCATTTTTCAAGCCTTTCCTCTTTTATCTTTAAATAATTTTTCAATTTAATATTATATCTCATAAAATGAAACAAGTCAATCCTAATAAAACAGAAACAGGCTGTAAAAATTCTCATGTTTTTTACAGCCCCTTTTAGGGGATAGGAAAAAATGTTTGAAACCTTCAAATCGAGCCGTAACCTTAGGTTACGGGATACCCGAAGGCGTATGTGATACGCCGAGTGGCTCGATTTGAAGGTAGCAAAAGGCTCTGATAAAAAGAAAAAATATTGCAATGTTGCAATATTTTTTCTTCCTCTTTCACTTTTTAGCGAAGATTTTCAGTTTAGTGCCTGTATTTTTTCTTGCCTTTTGCGGTTCAGACTTTTTTTACAGCCCCTTCTATTTCAGTGCTCGATATAGGCTTTTTGCCGATTGATACCGCTCCTTCGCCTGCACTCGGGTGCAGCGGCGGATGATCCGCCCAAGGCGCCCTTTTGCCACCGCTTCGGTGGGATATTGGCCGGTCAGCAGAATATTAAGCAATACTCCAAGTGCGTAAATATCTGTCCGCTCATCGCTTTGGGAGAGGCCAAGCTGCTCCGGCGGCGCAAAGCCCACCGTGCCCATGATCACCGTATCTTTGGATTTCATGCTCTTTTTTCTGGCGGCATTGAAATCGATCAGCACCACTCGCCCGTCCTTTCCGATCATGATATTTTCAGGCTTGATATCCCGATGGATAAAGCCTTCCTCATGGAGAGCGATCAATGCCCTGCAGACCTCTTCTGCTACCTTTTTGGCGCCCCGCTTGCGATAGCGGCCGCTCTCTGCCACCTGGGCAACATTGAGCCCCTCGATATATTCTTCTAAAACCAGCATTCCGTCGGCGCAGTGATAGATCTCGTAGACTGCAGGCAGATTGGGATGGCGAATGCGGCAAAGGGTTTCATAGATAGGATTTTCCTCCGGCAGGATATGAAGGATATAATCCTGTCCGGTTTTTTGGTGGCGGATCCTTAGGGCCTTGCAACCGTTTTTATCGGAAAGGACCGAAACCCTTGAAAAATGCTCCCAAAGGGCCTCCATCCGCTCCTTTGTTTTTTCCATTACCCGTTCCACTCCTCAAATTTTGCATCATAATAACTTTCGGCAATATTTCGATAATAGCGCAGATCCCGATTATTGCAATCATATGCACAATGGATGGTCAGGGTTCCGCTTCTTCGGCTCTTTACTGCAAAGGCCTGTGAATCCACATAAATAGACGCACCGTAAAAATAAATATCGGTCAGATTATAGCAGGCAGAAAAGGCATAGGCCTTGATGGTCCGAACCGAGGCGGGGACATAGACTGCCTTTACCGTATTTCGGATTCCTTCTGCATTAAAAGCCGATTGATCCACCGCAATTACCTTTTTTCCGCCCAATGTGGAGGGGATTCGATAAATTCCGTTGGAAGCAGGAGTAGAAACCCCCGTAATGACCACGCAGTTGTCTACATTGGCGGTTACATGATAATCATCTTTTGCATATTCGGCATCCCGATAGGTAAAGACCGCCGCCTGAGGTGCGGGTTCGGGGTCCGGTTCCGGTTCCGTTTTTTCGGGCGCATCACCTGCCGGCTCATCGCTGCTGCCACCGCCGGTGGTATCCTCTTCCTTCGCGGTATCCTCTTCCTTCGCGGAATCATCCTCCTTGGCAGAGTCATTCCCCTCGGCAGAGCCTTCCTCTTGTTTATTGAGCTCTTTCGTGTCCGAGCCCTCTTGCTGAGCCTTGTTGCCGGAGGGGGTTACATTCTGCTCTGTTTTCCCCCCTCCTCCTTGCCCGCCGGAAGAGTTTTCCTTTTGGTCGGAGCTGTTTTGCTGATTAGAGACGGCATTTTCCTTTTGAGAGGAGCTCTCGTTCTCCTCCTTTTGAGAAGGCTCTTTCTTTCCCGCTTCCGATTTCTCCGGTTCCGCCTCTCCGCTCTCTAAAGGCTGCTCGGTCTGCTCCTGCTTTGGGGCCGAGGCATCAACTTTATCTTTTTCCCGCAGCAGAAAAAAAGCCCCCGCCGCCAATAGCAAGGCCAGCAGTAAAGAAAGTGCTGCAAAAAGCCATCTGCCCCCAAGGCGCAGCCGAAAGGGAGAAAATTGCTCCTTTTCCTGAAGCTCCTTCATGCAATAGAGGCAAACTTTCGCATTTTCTTCAATTTTCGCACCACAATAAGGGCATTTTTTCATCCTAAAGTCTCCAATTCATATTCAAAGAGCAATTCATTGATCTCTACCACCGAAAGCCCCTTGCAAATACCGTAAAGAATAATGCTGTCGAAGGGCAGTTTAACATATAATGGAGCAAATCCACCGCTCTTTAAAAGCCTTTGAACTTCTTCAATATTCAACCCCATGGCAATAGCAAGGCATAAGAGTTTTTTACGTTCAGGTACCCTTAGTCCTGAAAAAATTTGATAAGCGTAAACTTCACTCATTTCAGCCGCGCGAATAACCTGTGATTTTTTAAGGTCATATTTAGAAATTAATTCATCTAAAAGCTGTGACAAATCTTTTTTAACCATATAGTCTTTATTTTCACTATAAAAGGTCATAAAAGCGGAGCTGAGACCGAGTTCTTCTACGATTTTTGAAGTATCTTTTACCATAAGCAACACCAAATTTAATTCTTTATAAATTAGTTATATATCGTTAATATCATTATAATAAACAAGCCGTGCTTTGTCAACTTATGACAAAACACGGCATTTTTCTTTTTCTATGCTGACAGCATAAGACTTTGAGGTCTTAATGGCGTAAACTTAAACTCAGAACGGAGGCATACAAATGGAAAACATCATCAATAAATTGTTCTCAGACTACCTTGCTGAGCAAAGTATAGCATCTAAGTCTAATTATTCTTCTCTGGCAAAATGCGCATTAGAAAAGGAAAAAGAACTCAGGAGCCAATTAAACGAACAACAAACATCTTGTTTCGAAGAACTTTTTGAACTAACATCCCAAATACACTTTTTAGAGGTTAAAGACGCATTTTGTAGTGGTTGCCAATTAGGCGCAAAAGCCTCGAAAGAGTTTATTACTTAAGTTCTTGTTCGAGCTTTTTATATTCCGGTGTATCAAAGAATTCCATCACTGTGATCTCGAGGCCATCACAAATCTTTTTAAGGGTTACGATACCCGGATTTTTACTCTCCCCGTTTAAAATGCTTTTGATTGTTGCTTGCGGAATCCCGCACATATAACTGAGTGCATTCGGCGTAATTTTACGCTCACGACAAAGCTCATAAATTCTATTCACTGTAAATTCGCAAATACCCATATATATCACCTACATTCTAGTATTTCTATATATAGATGATATATCACTACCGGTTTTTTTGTTAGTTATTTATCACTAATAATTATTGACTTTGCTTGTCGAATAATGTATAATTAGTGATATATAACTAACCGATAGTTACGTTATGGAGGAATCGCTATGTCAAAAATAGCTGACATAATAAAATATGAAGGCGATAACGCTACATTCGTATGGAAACATCCTTGCGAGGATTTTAATAGTTTAACTCAGCTTATCGTTCACGAAACCCAAGAGGCTATATTCTTTATGAACGGTCAAGCACTCGACCTTTTTGGTCCCGGTCGTTATACACTTGAGACACAAAATATCCCGCTAATCGGTAAAGCATTAAATCGCACTACCGGTGATGAAACACCCTTCCATTGTGAAGTTTATTTTATAAACAAAACCGAACAAATGGCTGTTAAGTGGGGAACAGATTCCAAGGTTCAGTATATAGAACCGACTTATGGTTTTCCGCTTTCCATTGGTGCATCCGGAGATATGTCATTAAGCGTATCTGACAGTCGCAAATTGCTTGTTAAATTAGTCGGCACCGAAACCACTCTTACACAAAGCAAGTTGTTATCGTATTTCCGTTCGATTCTTATGACAAGAGTGAAAACCTATATTGCTCAAGTCTTGAAATCAAATGCCATTAACATTTTTGAAATTGACCAAAATCTCACATCGTTTTCAGAGTCCATAAAGCAACTTCTCATTCCAAACTTTGAAGATTACGGAATTGTGCTTGAAAAGTTTTTTGTTACAACAATTGTTAAGCCGGACGGCGAAAGACAATACGAAAAATTCAAAGAACTACACTTCCGTCAATATGCAGATATAGCCGAAGCAAAACTTCGCCAACAGGTTGATATTATCGAGGCAGAAACCGAAGCCAAGAAAACCATTATTGAATCCAAGGCACTTGCCGAAAAGCGTGCTACCGAAGGTTATACCTATGGACAAGAGCGAGGCTTCGATGTTGCAGAAAAGGTTGCCGAGAACGAAGCTGTTGGTGAATTCACCAATATGGGCGTAGGCTTTGGGACAATGGCAGGAGTTGGCGGTGCAGTCGGCGGAATGGTAGGCGGCGCAATGCATGATGCTTTAGGTTCGGTAACAAATACTTCTGCACCAAGCATTCAAAACTTCTGTGAAAATTGCGGTGCAAAATTAAATGCCGATGCAGCGTTTTGCGAAGAATGCGGTTCTCCCGTACATAATGACAACAACTGCAAAAATTGTGGATATGTTTTTGAACGCAAAGGCAAGTTCTGCCCGAAATGCGGAACCAAACGGGAGGTGTAAGATATGAAGAAAACATTTAAATCATACATCGGCGTTTGGACAATATGTCTGGTTCTTTTTAATGCAATTTCTTTTATTGTTCCAAGTGAGCTAAAAAGTAATTTTTGGGCAGGATATATCTTCATAACAATTGCTTTTATAGGGCAACTGTTTTGTGCAAATATAGCCTTTAAATCAGAAAATTTCAGGAAATTTTTCTATAACTTTCCTTTGATATCCATTAGTTTTGTCGGCACTTTGATAATGCTCGTTGTCGGCGGCTTGACAATGGCTATATCAACCGTTCCGGTTTGGATTGGAATCATATTATGCTTGATAGTTTTGGCATTCACAGCAATAGCAATTATAAATGCATCCGTTGCTAGTGAAACAGTTAGCAATGTTGATACAAAAATCAAAGCACAAACACTGTTTATAAAAATGCTTATTGCCGACGCCACCACGTTAATGTCGAAAGCCGAAACCAAAGAGGCAAAAGAGATAACTAAAAAGATTTATGAGAAGTTGCGTTATAGCGACCCTGTAAGTAATGATGTACTAAACTCTATTGAATCACAAATAACAATTAAATTCAAAGAGTTTGAAAGCTCTATAATCGAAAATTCACAAAATGCTATTTCTCTCGGAGAAGAGCTTATTATCTTAATTGATGACAGAAATACCAAATGCAAATTATTGAAATAAGAGGTAATAAGAGTGTCATTAACCTGTAAAAATTGCGGCGGTAATATATCGTTAGATTCAAATTTAATAATATGTGATTCCTGCGGTGCTAAGCAGTCATTAAACGAGGTTTTAGCGAGTGAAACCGCAAACCTAATTTATAACGATGATGAAGTATCACAAGCCGCTCTTAATACATACAAAAGGGCACTTGCGATGATGTCCACTGCACGAACGGAAAGTTCCTTCATTTTTGCAGCCGGTGTTTTCGAGGAAATACCCGATGTTTTCAATGCGAACGCTTTGGCGAAAGAGTGCCGTGATAAAGCGGAACTGTTTAAGGCGGAACGGATCTATAACAGTGCTGTTATAAATATGAAGAGTGATGACCCTGTAAGAATTGAAAGTGCAATTCAAGCATTCAAATCTTTGGGAGAATATAAAGATTCTGTAACAAAAACCGATGAATGCATACCACTATTGGAAGTTGCTCAAACAACTTATCAAGAAAAGTTAAGGGTAGCCGAAGAGCAACGTGTTAAAGAAGAAAAACAAAAACAACTTCGCGCAAAAAAGAATAAGTTTATCGGCAAACTTATTTCATTAGCATTAGTTGCTGTAACCATAATTCTTGTTATTGGTTATTTTCGCATTTATTCATCATCAAATATAAAGATAACACTATCCCCCGATACAGAGAATTTTCTTACAGAAGGATATAACAAATATACTTTCTCTTATGATGCCAAAATTGAAAACGATGGTTTTTTGGATGTATCTGCCATTGAGGGCGAAATAATCATTGAAAAAGACAACGAAATTTTGGTTGATACAACTTTAAGTTTTTACAACTATTCTTCGGCGGTTGTCCGCTCAAAGAAAAACAGTAAATTTACGTGGGAATTAACCGTGTATTCATATGATACAGCACTTGCGTTATATGAAACGGATTTTGACGATTTAGATGTCAAAATTGATATAACCAGCATTACTTACACAAATGGTAAAACAAAAACATATTAATTGAGGAGAGTATGATATGCAACACAATAGAGGTCATCCGTGAAAGCGTGCTTTCACAGACAAATATATTTAAATTTAAAAAGAGAAGGAGCTAATTAAAATGGCTAAAGAAAAATTTGATTTTATTCAACCTATTAAAGACATTCCCAAATCCCTTAAAGGTTTTCCGAAAAATCTTATCCACATTTGGAAAGACCCTGTAAACAATTCTGAAGAAGTTAAGGCACGCAAAAAAGAAATATTCCCGCTTCTTTATTTGTTTGTTGCACTGTTCTTGGTTTTTGCAATTTTAGGAGGTCTCATCCAAGCAATATCGGACGTAATGATGATCATTGGTATCATCCCCGGTGTTGGTGCAGTTGCTTGCGGTTTCCTTTTAATGGTACTCAAAAAGGCTGCACAAAAGTTCGCAGACCTCGAATGCACCAATTGTAAGAAGAGAATTGCTTTCGATGAAAACGTACAGATTAAAGTTCTTAAGAAAACCTTTACTGTTACTAAGAGCGATAAAACCATCAAGAAAAACGATATTCCTGTTGAGTCTACAATCAGCGCTAACGGTAAGGAACACATTACTGTTGAAATTACTTGCAAATGTCAAGCGTGCGGAACCGAAAAGACCTTTACTCACGAATTTGTAAGCGTTGAGTGCGAAAAATCTGCAGTTAGAGTTCCTTATGTTCAGTCCGGTGCAATGTTGGTTCAGTTTGAACAGGACGTTCGCAACGAAGGTGCTGAAGGATTTGAGGGAAAATCTATTGGTACTACCGCAAATGGCGTACATATCAAATACATCAGAACTCCCGAATCCTTAGTAAAAGGCTACTTCGGTAATGAAATTCAAATGAGATAAAATCATTCAGCCGATGGAAAGACTGCTCCATCGGCTGTTTTTCGAGGAGGTAAAATTATGGGGTTTATAGATAATATTAAATCTGCATTTGCACAAACACCAGCGGTCCCATCTGCAAAATACGGGACCACAAAAGAATGGTTTTTGTCTGATGCCGGAAGAAAAGCACTTGCAGAAACTAAAACCACAGTAGAACTAACCGATTATACTTACCACTATCTTAAGAGCGTTGTGGCAAACAAGAAACTCTTAGAAGATGAGGATTTATATCGTTTGGCTTTTGTTTTTGCAGATTCTATGGTAAGTTCAAATCAAAGCTATGCAGGTAAAGATAACCTATTAAATGAAAACGCACATCCTTTTATTGCTTATTTTCAGAAATTAAAGCGCAACCTGTCTCCTAAAAATCTTTGCTATGAAATGTTGTTTATTCTATTTGGAGTAGTTGACCCGTTCAACTCGACTGAATGGATTTATGATAATAGTAGAAGCGGATATTCCGATGAAGAGTACCAAGCCTTTGCCGAAGAAAAGGGCATTAATTTTGAAGAACTGCTTCAAAAAGATTATATCGGTCAAGAGGATATCCGATTTATTATGTGTGAAATTATTTGGCTGATTGGCAAAGAACAATTCCTTGGGATTGTAGGTTAAGGGGTGAGAATAATGAATACAAATATTAAAGACGTTATCACTGAATTGGATAGAATAAGCGCTCTCGTTTCACGCTTTTGTGACATTGGTGATGAGATAGATGAACTCAAAGAGAAGAACGATAGAGAAACAAGAGAAATTTGTTACGAATATCGTCCTAAATTACCTGCAAGTATGCCGGTTTTCAAAACTTTGCAAGCTGAAGTAGAACCTTTTAACTCAAGTCATGCTAAAGGAATTAAAATAGGTTTACTTGGATTTTTAGCTGCATTAGTAGTTTGGTTTATATCTAAGACTGCTATGTGGTTTGGCGTTATTGGTTATGCATTCTTTGCTATGATAATTTTTGCAATTTGGTTTATAGTAGCATATCTAAAATATTCTGCTGATAAAAAAGAGTATGATGCTGTAGCAAAAAGAAGATATGAATATGAAGAGATTATAAAGAATTCTCATGCTCAAGATACGCTTAATTTTCAAGCAGAGTTGAGCGACTATTACACAAAGTATCAACTGTTCGACCATAAATTTGACGAGTGCTATGACGCCTATGTTAATGCGCACAATAAACTTGTTGAAGAAAGCGAACAAGTTCAGAATACGTTGTCAGAAGTAACTCTGCTAAGCGAAGAGCATATTGTACTTGCACGACGTATAGGTGATATCTTGAAATCCGGAAGAGCTGATACCTTTAAAGAAGCATTGAATTTGGCTATTGCTGAAAAGCGTGATGAAGAATTTAAGGCTCAACAATTGGCAGAAGAAGCTCGTAGAACTCAGATCGCAGAACAACAAGCATACGATAATATGTTGCATAATCAGAGAATGGAGCGTGAAGCCGCTGCTCAAACACAGCAGGCACAAACACAAGCTCGTATTGCCGAAGCGCAATTAAAAGCCACCGAGCAACAAAATGCTCAACTTAAGAAATTACTCGACAATCAAAATAGAAGATAGATGTTACAAATTGGAAAGGCATAGCGCTTAAAACGCTATGCCTTTCGGTTTTTCTTATTTGTAGATCAATTCGTTGTTTACAAATTCTGTGACTCTACATCGGATGTTATTCATTCGACCAACCCACTCAAGTTGATTATCAGCTTTGAGTTGTTCGGTAATACCTTCCGTTTGCTTAAACTCCTTGATAAGCGAGTCAAACAATTCTTCCGCCTGTTTGTTGACATCAGCAAGGTACCGGTTGATTTCACACCCAATAGCTAATGAAGTATAAAAACCTTTGCGGTGATGTTTGATATTCTCGGCTGCAGAAGCCTCAGCCAAGGATTTCTCCAGCAACGCGCCTTCCACAATCTTCAAGGAGTCGGGATTGAGGAAATCGGTATAGGTTTTACCCTCGGGCAGAGCGGCAAAGAGCGGAGCAACGTGCTCAGGATGTGGCCCGTTCGCGGTGCACTCATTGCGCAAATTACGACCATTGCCCTCCCCATCTTAAGAGAAGCGGTGGCGGAGCGGGTTGCGGTGGTTTTGTACCCCGCGGCGGTCGTTGACCTCCCGCCATCCTTATATATCATTAAAAAACCGCTGTTTTCGCAAAAAACAGCGGTTTTTCTTTATTCATCCTTCAATACTGCTGTCAATTCCGCAACATTGCAGATAGTGAAGGGGAAGTCTTTGCCCTCTTTGGAAGGATCGCAAAGGAAGATGCGGTTTTTAGATACTGCGAGCATCGCCTTGCGCAGGGCGATCTCTTCTTCCGAGCTATCGGTAATATCCCCATTTTGAGAGAGGCCTTGGGCGGAGAAAAAGAAATAATCGGCCTTGATTTTACTTACAAACTCTTCCGCAAAATGCCCCGCAAAGCACTCCCTTCTCGGCAGAAGGGTGCCGCCGGTGCAGACCACCCGAACAGGGCTATCCTTAAGTTCGCGGCAGACGCGAAGGGAGCTTGTGATCACCGTTAGCCCCTCTCGATCCCGAATATGCTTGCAGATGCGCCGCGCGGTGGTGGAGCTATCCAGCAAAATGGTGCTATGATCGGGGATCATGGCCGCCGCCCGCGCTCCAAGGCGCTCCTTGGCGGCATGGTTTTCCCCATCCCGAAGCCGGATCGGCACCGGCTCCATTTGATATTCCGCCCGCACCACTCCGCCGTAGACCGCCTTCAGGTACCCTTGCCGCTCCATCTCCTTAACGCATCGGCGCACCGTTGCCTCGCTGGCGAAAATCTCCTTGGCAAGCTCCCCAATGGAGGCAAATTGCCTCTCCTCTAAATAATTCAAAATAATTTCTTCCCGATTCATTCCGTCTTCCTTTCCCGCGCAGGGGACGGTTCTATGCGCGGATCCCTTTTTTCTCGCCGCGCATAGAACCGTCCCCTGCGCGGGTGAAAAAGTTCTTTCATTTTTGCAATTTTGGCGCCAACTCTTGACAGTTTCAGCAGGTTCTTATAGACTAATTATAGAAATCAAACCAAAATTTTGCAAGAACTTTTTCAAAAAAGGAGATTTTTATTATGGCAATCGTAACCATTATCGGCGCGGGCATGATGGGCTCGGCGCTGGCTTTCCCCGCAAGAGAAAACGGGCATGAGGTGCGCCTGGTGGGCACCCATCTGGATCGGGAGATCATCGAGGCCTGCAAAAAGACCGATCAGCATCCCAAATTCAATCGCCCCTTCCCTGCCGGTCTGAAATACTATCAGATCGAAGAGATGGAAGAGGCCATCAAGGGCGCCGATATGATCATCGGCGGTGTTTCCAGCTTTGGTGTGGATTGGTTCGGCACCCATGTGCTCCCCAAGGTACCCGAGGAGATCCCTGTTCTGAGCGTAACCAAAGGCCTTGTGAACACCGAGGACGGCAAGCTCCTTACCTATCCCGATGTATGGAACGCCATGATGGAGAAGATCGGCAAAAAGCTTTCCATCAATGCTATCGGCGGCCCCTGCACCAGCTATGAGCTCGTTTTCCATGATCAATCGGAGGTTGCCTTCTGCGGCAAGGATATGAAGATCCTCGAAATGATGAAGAAGATCATGGCCACCGATTATTATCATATCAGCCTTTCCACCGATGTTACCGGCATCGAGAGCGCCGTGGCCCTCAAGAATGGCTATGCCCTCGGCATCGCCCTCACCATCGGCCTCAACCAAAAGGAGCACGGCATCGATAGCGAGCTCCATTTCAATTCTCAGGCTGCCATCTTTGGTCAGGCGGTAAAAGAAATGTATAAGCTGCTGGATTATCAGGGCGCAGCAACTTTGGAGAATATGTCGGTAGGCTATGGCGACCTTTATGTTACCGTTTACGGCGGCAGAACCCGCCTTGTTGGAATCCTTTTGGGGCGCGGCCTCAATATCGATGAAGCAAAAGCAGAGCTTAACGGTGTTACCCTTGAATCCCTTGTTGTGGCCGAGCGGGTGGCAAAGGCTATTAAAGCCGCTGCAAAGCTTGGAAAGATCAATGAGAAGGATTTCCCCCTGCTGCTTCATGTGGACGAGATCATTACCGAGAAGAAGCCGGTCAATCTCCCCTGGGAAGCCTTCACTTTTACTTGGGGATGCTAAAATTGCCTGAAACGCAAAGGGCAAAACGGTATTCTTAAAGTATTAGAAACTTTTATTTCTAAATTCTATTTGCAAATAACCAATAAAAGAAGAAGAAACCTATCGTTTTCAATAGGTTTCTTTTTATGCCCGTTTGCTACTTCCGATTCTTGCCACTCGGCGTACCCATGTACGCCTTCGGGTAAACCTTCGGCAAGAATCGAAACTTTCAGCTCAATTTTCCCTATCCCCAAGACCGTCTCGATGCTAAAATTGCCCAAAACCGCAAAGGGCAAAAGATACTCTTTAAAGTATTAGAAATTTTTATTTCTAATTTCTATTTGCAAATAACCAATAAAAGAGTAAGAAACCTATCGAAAAACGATAGGTTTCTTTTTATGCCCATTTGATATCATGATATCATGGTATCATGATATCAAAAAAGCGGTTGCTTTTTGGCAGATAATGCAAACAAAAGTTGCTGGACTATTTTTTCTCTTTCGGTTACAATAGAAAAGAGGTGAACAACGATGCTGAACAACGAAAAGATAGGTCTTTATCTTTTATCCCTTCGCAAATATTATAAAATCAC
The DNA here is from genome assembly GCA_045544255.1 of Eubacteriales bacterium. Classification (GTDB taxonomy): domain Bacteria; phylum Bacillota; class Clostridia; order Oscillospirales; family QAKW01; genus QAKW01. The sequence goes on from JAZPYP010000072.1 coordinate 23,443, forward strand.
CCAAGAGGAGTTGGCGGAGCGGCTGCAGGTTTCCCGCCAAGCCATCTCCAAATGGGAGACCGGCGCTTCGGTGCCGGATATTGGCATGCTCCTTTCCCTTTCGGAGATCTACGGAGTAACCATTAATGAGATTTTAGAAGCCGACCTTGATTCCTTAAAGAATCGCAAGAAGGCGCCCATTCCCGCCAAAAAGCCGGAAGCAAAAGAGGTTTTTGTGATCGGTTGCGGAAGATGGGGCAGTTTTTTGGCTTGGTATATGGACAGAATCGGCCAAAAGGTGCGGCTCTACGGCCGCAAGGGTTCCAAAACTCTTTCCCGCCTTAAAGAAACCCGCCGCAACGATCAGCTTCGCCTGCCCGAAACCATCGCCCTTACCGATGAATTGGAGGGCGCCCTTTCTGCCGAGATTTTGATCATCTCTGTGGGGGCCCAGCAATTAAGCGCGGTGGCAGCGGAGCTTAAGGGGCTTGGCATAGAAGGCAAGAAAATTGTACTATGCATGAAGGGGCTGGAGATCGAAGGCGGCAGGCGCCTTTCCCAAATCATGAGCGATACCCTTGCCGAAAGCAACCGCATTGCGGTTTGGCTGGGGCCCGGCCATGTGCAGGAATTTTATAAAGGGGTGCCCAACTGCATGGTGATCGATAGCACCGATGAATTTTTAAAAGACGAGCTGATCTGCCTTTTCTCCAGCGACCTGATTCGATTTTATTACGGAACCGATCTGATCGGCAACGAAATCGGCGCGGCGGCCAAGAATGTGATCGGGATTGCCGCCGGAATGCTGGAAGGCGCGGGGCGCTCCTCTTTGAAGGGGGCGCTGATGGCGCGGGGCACAAGAGAGATCTCCGAGCTGATTGCCGCCATGGGCGGCAAGAGCACAAGCGCCTATGGCCTTTGCCATCTGGGCGATTATGAGGCCACTCTTTTCTCTTCCCATAGCCAAAATCTTGCCTTTGGGAAAAGCATTGTGGCCAAAACGCCTTATACCAAATTGGCCGAAGGCTACTATACCGCCAAGGCCCTTCATAATCTTTCCAAGGCCTATGGCGTTGAGCTGCCGATCTGCGGCGCGGTTTACCGCATTCTTTATGAAAAGGCCGATGCTCTGCAGGCCTTGGAGCGGCTTTTTGGCCGAAGCCTCAAAAATGAATTTTAATAGAAAAGGCTGTGAAAAAATCCCATGATTTTTCACAGCCTTTTTTGAAGACAGAAAAATTGCTTTCCTTTTCCATTGAAGTTCAGGCAAATTTCGCATCCTCTTTATTATTCTTTTGTTACCTCCTGCCAAGTGTGGAAATATAGCTTGGTTTTCTTGGTGGAAAAGGAACCGGTGGAAATCATTTGATGATTGAGCAAGACCACATAGTCCCGATCGATCAGCACCACAACCGACTCTTGCCAGGTATCCTCCTTCAATTTGATGGAGCGGGTAAGATTTCCAATCTTCACCTGTACTTTCGTGCTATCTTTATCAAGAATACAAAATCCATTGGGCAAAACCAGCGTATACATATCCAGACTCTCATTTACCGGCAGCTCCTTTTTTTGAACCAGATCATATTGCCATTGACAATGAAATTTACGGCCTTGGATAAGCCGATAATAATTCATATAGGCAACCCCATTGCTGACTCCGTAAAGATATATAAAATCTATTTCCGAAGCGTGTTGGTTCGGCAAGGGGGAAACGGTTCCTTTGGAATGATCATATTGCAAAGGCAAACTCTTAGCATCTTTTGAAAACAAGAAAAGCTCCCCCTTGGTTTCATAAAGATTCCATTCGCCTTCAAGGATGATGATCTTTTGCCCGGCTTTGCCGTCAGTTCCGCTCCGATAAAAGTGGGTCTGCTGCTTCTGCGCCACCAGATAAAAAAGGGTTTCTCCCACCTTTTGGCATTGGAGGGGCAGGTGGGCGGACTCTTCTCTTTTTACGGTCAGATCCTTCAGATCCAAAGTATCGGCATAGTACTTTCCGCCAAGCGCCGTCCAAATGAGCACCTTTTGCTCCACTTCCACCGCCGCGCCCACACGCTCTGCTTTCCCCACCGCTATCCAGTTGCTACCCTCTTTGGAGAGATCCTTTACACAGACCTGCCCTTCACTCTTTACAATTAGAGCCGATCCATAAAGGCCGATCATTTCTCCTTTGATAAGATCTTTCGGCTCCCCTGTTTTATCAAGGGGAAAACTATAAACATGAGGTTGCCAGGGATCTCTTGCATAAGGATCACATTCATAATAAACCACGCCCTCATAAACGGCGGCCCGAAACTCCCGATCCTTCGGCCCCTGATAGTTCCACGCATAGGCATCCTCCGGTACTCCCGCGTCTCGATTCTCTCCCTCTGCAGGTAGAACCGGCTTTTTCTGCTCTTCTTCCGTTTCTTCCTCTTTAGAAGGCTCTTCTTTTTGAGAATTTTCCACCTTGATCGGATCTTTCTTTTGATCCTCCTCTTTTTCGGCGGGTTCTTCCTTTTTCGAATCCTCTTCTGCTTCTTGCAATATCTCCTTTTGAGGCTTTTCCTTTTCGTCCGAGGCCACAAACTCCTGGGGTTTGGCGCTCTCCTGGGAGGGAGCAGGCGAGCATGCGCAAAGGAGCAATGCCAAAATCAATATCCCGCACAAAAATCTTCTCATCCTGTTCTCTCCTTTTCATTTTTCTATTTGAATTTTATCATATAAACCCATTGTTTTCAACTCTTTTCAGTAAGGTGTGGACATACTATAAGAAAAGGAGTTGATTTTAATGTGTACAGCCATCTGCCGCGGCGACCTTTGCGGCCGCACACTGGATTACGAATTTTCCTATTCCGAAGAGGTGGTGATCACCCCGCGGAAAATGCCCCTGCCCCTGACGCATCTTGCGCCCCTTTCGGAGCATTATGCCCTGATCGGCATGGCCTTTTTGCAAAAAGGGTTCCCTCTCTACTATGATGCTATGAACGAAAAAGGCCTCTGGGGCGCGGGCCTTGCCTTTGAGGGCAACGCCCATTATTTTCCCCCGCGCACCGATGCCCTGAACCTTGCTTCCTTTGAGCTGATTCCTTATCTTTTGGGGCGGTGCGGTTCCCTTTCGGAGCTGGAAGCCCTTCTCCAATCGCTGAATATTACCGATACCCCCTTTTCCCCTTCCCTTCCCCCTTCTCCCCTCCATTGGATCTTTGCCGATAAGGCGGGTGCTTTGGTCTTGGAGAGCACCAAGGAAGGGTTGAAGATCTATCCTAATCCCATCGGGGTGCTGACCAATAATCCGCCCTTCCCCTATCATATGGCGCGGCTTTCGGAATTTTCCCACCTTTCAAGAAAGGCGCCCGCCGAGCCTCTTTTCCCCTTCGCGCCGCCCTTTTCCCGCGGCTTTGGAGGCATTGGGCTGCCGGGGGATCTTTCGTCCTCTTCCCGCTTTGTGCGCGCCGCCTTCACCAATGCCCTTGCCGCCAAAGGCGAAACCGATGCCGAGCGGGTGCGGCAGGGTTTTCGGGTATTGGGAGCGGTGGCGCAGGTGAAGGGGTGCGTTGCTCTGGAGGGCGGAGAATTGGAGCATACTATCTATACCGCCTGCGCCGATCTGAAGAGCGGCATCTATTACTATTCCACCCACCGGCAATCCCGCATCCTCGGAGTCTCGCTTTTTGAAGAGGATCTTGATGGCGCCGCCCCTTTAAGATTTCCCCTTTTAAAAGAAGAGACCATTCCCCTGCAAAACGCTCTTGCCAAACGGGGCACCGCTGATATATAATAGAACTATTATCAGAGAAAGAGGGTGCCTCTATGGCCAAGCAACCCCACCAACAGCGCAAAATTCTTTTGCTTCGCGAGCTTCTGCTGCGGGAAACCGATGAAGAGCATGGGCTCACCACCGAGCAGATCATTGCCGCTTTGGAGAAGAACGGCGTAAGCGCCGAGCGCAAAAGTATTTATGAAAATATAGAAACGCTGAACCTTTGCGGCATGGATATTCAAAAGCGCCGTGCAGGAAAAGCCACCTATTACCATGCCATGCCGGAACCCTTCGAGCCGGTGGAACTGCATCTTTTAGCTGATGCAGTGGCCTCCTCCCGCTTTATTACCCAGCGAAAATCAGAGCAACTGATCGAAAAGCTGGCCTCTCTTGCCAGCCGCCATCAGGGCGGCGACCTGAAGCGGCGGGTTTATGTGGCCGATCGGATCAAGAATATGAACGAAACAGTGCTCTATCTGATCGATGATCTCGGCCGCGCTATCGCCGAAGGCAAAGCGGTAGAATTTCGCTACTATGATTGGGCAGCAAGAGGCCCTATCCTGCGCCGCAGCCCCCGTCATAACGGCGCTTTTTATACCTGCTCCCCTTGGCTGCTGCTTTGGCAGGATCAATTCTATTATTTGGTGGCCTTCGACCATGAATCAAGATCCATTCGCCATTATCGGGTGGATCGCATGGGCGATATTATCATCACCGATCGTCCGCGGGAAGGCGCCGAAGAATTCAAGCAGATCCATATTGAAGACTATACTGCGCGTCTCTTTGGAATGTTTGGCGGCAAGACCGAGCGGGTGAGCCTTTCTTTCCCGCCGCGGCTTCTGGATGTGATGATCGATCGCTTCGGCAAAGAGCTTTTCCCGCACCCTGCCCCCGATGATCGGCTGATGATCCATGTGGATCTGATCCCCAGCCTCCCCTTTTATGGGTGGCTCACCTCTTTGGGGCAGGAAGTGCGGATCGAGGCCCCCGAAACCCTCAAAACTGCTTATCTTGACACCTTGAAATCCATCATTAAGGAGAACGAACAACATGGTTAAACATATGATTATCTGGAAACTCAAAGAGGATCTTCCCGATCCTGCCGCCACCAAAGCTGCCATTAAGGCGGAGCTGGAGGGGCTTTTGGGCAAGATCGACGGGCTGAAGGAAATGAAGATCCTCACCGAAGGATTTCCCTGCTCCGCAGGGGATCTGATGATGGATTCTGCCTTCGATAGCGCCGAGGCCCTTGCCGCCTACCAAAAGCACCCTGCCCATGTAGCGATAGCCGATGGGCTGGTGCGGCCGGCTGTAAAGCAGCGGCTGAGCTTTGATTATGAAAAATAAAAACGGCCCAAGGCCGTTTTTTTAGTGCTATTTTTGCACAGAAGTGCAAAAGTGATATTTCTGCTTCGCAGAAGTGTTATTGCTCCATTGGAGCAGTGATATTTTTGCCTTAAGGCAAAAGTTATGGAAAAACTTGCCTGCTTGTGCGGCAAGTTTTTATTGGAAAAGATCTTTTATGCGGGAAAGGTGCCATTTTGCGCACATTTTTATGCTTCTAATTGCTTGCCTAAGAATTGTGCTCCCACCTGTATCATCCGCTCCTCGGTGGGGCTCGGCTTTTTATCCGGCTGCTGAATAAGGCAGATCATTCCCGCAATGTCGCCGCCGGCGATGATGGGGTATGCCACCTGCACCCGAAGCTGCTCTTGGTCCCGCAAAAGGGGAAAGCCTGCGGCCTCGCTTTCTGCAGTGATGGAACGCCGCGCAGTAAGAAGCTCTTCGCATCGTGCGCTGATCTCCCGCTCAAGAGCCTCTCGCTTCCCTGCCCCCGCATAGGCCACCACCCGATCCCGATCGCATACCGCGCAAGCAAAGCCCGAAACGGTGTAAACCGCCGCCGCATACTCCGCCGCATGATCGGCAAGACTCTCCATGGGAGAGTATTTTTTAAATACAACCTCCCCCTCCTTGCCGGTAAAGATCTCCAATGGATCCCCCTCACGAATCCGCATAGTCCTTCTAATCTCTTTCGGAATAACAACTCTTCCGAGGTCATCTATTCTACGAACTATTCCTGTTGCTTTCATATATAAATCAATCTCCTTATACATTTTGTAGGGGACGGCGCCTTCGACGTCCCGAAAACTTCAACGCAAAAACGGGCTGTCGAGGGCGCCAGCCTCTACAACAAAATTTCAAATTGTGTTGTTAGTATTTGTGATTTGTGGGAATTTATACTGTTTGATTTTACTTTTGAAATGAAACATGATATAATGGTTTCACAATTTAAAATCAAGGTGGGTAATACATATGAAAATTCATCTATTTCCTCAAAGCGGTCGTTTTTACAAGGCAAACCTTCATTCACATAGTACTGTTTCAGATGGAAGATTCACTCCCGAAGAACTTAAAAATCTCTACAAAGCAAAGGGGTACAGCATACTTGCTTATACCGACCACGAGCTTATGGTTGACCATTCCAATTTGGACGATTCTGATTTTTTAACCATAACAGGTATGGAATACGCCTTTGTTGAAAAAGATGATTATTGGACGAGCAGAACGATTGAATTAAACTTTTTTGCCAAAGACCAGCATAATGTAAAGCACGTTTGCTTCAACAAAAAGTACGTTATACACGGGGAGAAATGGCGTGCTGATTTAGTTGAACATATTGGTGCTCCTTTTGAGCGGGAATATACGATAGAGTGTATACAAGCAGTGATCAAGGCAGCAAACCAAAATGGTTTTTTAGTCAGCCTTAATCATCCGGGTTATTCAATGGAAACTCCCGAATTTTTCGGCAAACTAAACGGTTTGTTTGCAATGGAAATTTATAATCATATTTCCCTAATGGGCGGCGGAGTTAATGATTATAATCCCGCAATGTATGACGACATGTTAAGACGTGGGAAAAATTTATATTGTATTGCGGCAGATGATTGTCATAGCAAAAAGGAAGATAGCGACCCAACTTGTGACAGATATGGTGGATTTACTATGATCAATGCGGAGAACTTAACCTATAAGGACGTGATCGAGGCGCTGGAAAAAGGTAATTTCTATTCTTCTCAAGGACCGCTGATCGAGGAACTATACGTGGAAGACGGTATCGTTCACCTAAAATGTTCACCCGCTAAATACGTTGCGATGAATACAGAACATAGACCTTTCGGAGGTATTCATGTGGCAAAAGATGGCGATTTTTTAACGGAAGTTACCTTTGATTTACCAAAAAAGCAACGTTATATGCGTTTTGACGTAATGGATGCGTGCGGCCGTCACGCAAATACTCGTGCATATTTTTTGGACAAATTAGCGACAATGTTATAACGAAACAGCGGAGTGAATTCACTCCGCTGTTATTCTTTGCACAAGACTATGTATTGCCCAACAAAATCTGTCGAAAAGTGTCAATGTTGTATGGGACGGGTCACCTTCACGAATGCGCATAGTCCTTCTAATTTCTTTCGGAATCACCACACGACCAAGGTCGTCAATTCTACGAACTATTCCTGTTGCACCCCAAGGGCAGGATCCGTTGGGCGCTTTCATATATAAATTTCTTCTTTAATTTCTGTTCGTGGTGTTCATATTTTTGAATCAAGATAATTTATACTGCTCGTATTCACTTTTTGAATTCATTATGTTATAATGAATTCAGCCGCTTATAATCAAAGTGGTTTTTCAAAGAAACGGTTGAGCCAAAACGAGGTATTTTTATGGACATTCTCAAAACAAAACTCCAGATCGGAGCAAAAAAACCCTTTAAAATCATTCATATAAGCGACACCCATCTTACCCACGCTGATCTTCGAGATGGAGAGCGGAAGGTCAGGCTTGCCGAAGAGCGCCTTCCTATCTTCCCCCATGCAGAAGAGATGCTGGAGGCAGCCGATCAGCTTGCCAAAGAATTGGGGGCGCCCATTTTATCCACCGGAGATCTGATCGATTTTGTCTCCTTAAAAAATCTGGAGCGGGCAAAAGAGTTTGCGCAGACCCATGATCTTTTTTTGGCGGCAGGCAATCATGAATACTCCCTTTATGTGGGAGAGGCCTTTGAGGATGCCGCCTATCGCAACCAAAGCCTTCAAAAGGTACAGGCCGCTTTTAAGAACAACCTTCGCCAGTCTGCCCGCGTCATTGAGGGGATCAATTTCGTGGCGATCGACAATGGATATTATCTCTTTGAGGAGGAACAGCTGGCTTTCCTGAAAGAGGAAGTGAAAAAGGAGCTCCCCATCGTCTTGCTCCTACATGTCCCCTTCTATAAAGAGGAACTGGCGCGCCAGGCAGCAGACCCCTGCACCCACGAAACCATCGCCTATATCCGAGAAGAACGGCTGATCAAAGCAGTGATCGCAGGGCATATCCATAAAGACACCGAAGGCACCGCCCTCGGCCGCCTTCCCCAATGGACCACCGACTGCACCACCCTCAGGGTATTTGAAATTTCTTGATCTTTATAAGGCAAAAAGCGAGGTGAAACGAAGATGATATTTAACGCCGAAGAATACAAAAAACAGTTGCTGGCTTCAACAGATATAAAAAGTTGCCCTAAAGTACCTTTACCGCAAATTAATGAAAATGAAAACTATATTTTTATTAGTTATTCCCATAAAGATTATAAGCATGTATATGCAGATCTTGCCGATATGTATGTAGCAGGGGTGCGCTTTTGGTACGACAAGGGGCTTTCCGCCGGCAAAAAATGGGACGAAGAGGTGCAAGAGAAATTACTTCATGCAAATTGCGTAGGCGTCATATTTTTTATGAGCAAAAACTTGTTTTTAAGTCCATCCGCCAACAAAGAAATCCAGATGGTTTGCACTCTTGCATCAAATAATGAAATGGCAAACCAGAACACAATAAATTATTTTAGCGTTAATCTTACGGAAAAGCTTCCAATACAAATATTATCCGAATCCATGCAGGATACAGCCTTTAGCGCAATAGACATGAGCATGATCAGCGTGCTCGCCAAAGCGTTTCCGGACAATGCATACTATCTCTACTATAGTTCGCCCGAACACACAACTGAACTCATATCGCAAATACAAAGCCAATTCGGTGTTATTTCCACCCAAGAAAGCCCCGTTGTTCTTCACACAGACACTGCATCAAGCTCTGTATTCATAGGGACTCTGGGAGAGATCTTATCCTCTCCAAAGCGTAAAGAATTGGTGAATCGGTTATGCGGCGCTTTGGGAAAAAATAACATTTCTTCTTACGTTATGCAAGAAGAAAGCACCGGATACATGAGCGATGCTGTCAGTGATTCTTTGAAGGAATATATAAAACAGCAAAATGAGCTGAAACTTGAAAAGGCCACGTCTATCGTTGTTATTTGCAGCGTTTTCGGATGGTCTGCGTGCGCCCGATTTTTCGGAGAGTTCGACCTCAATGTTACACGAACAAAAAACATTTATTATTTGGTATGCTCCGAAGAATATGGCGATTCAGAAGAGTTTTTCTTAAAGCATTTAGGCAGTCTTTATAACGACGAAAATTATAAGGAATTGTTTTCCCGTGTATTTTTCAAAAAGGACTCAGAAGAAAATATCGTTAATGCAATTAAAAACACCCCCGATGGGGCACCCCTCCGCAAGGAAGAATAGGTTTTGAGAGCATCTTTTTCGCCCAAACAAATCGAAAAAAGGGGCTGTAAAAAATTCATTCGAATTTTTTACAGCCCCTTTTTAAATCAAATAGTAAACAGATAAATGAAAAATAACACATAGAGAATCAAGAAAACGACAATCAGGGCGGCCTGAGCAATAAAGCCCACAATCGCGCCTCGCAAGGCCGCCTTGGCTCGCTTGGGGCGCTCCCCCTCCAACACGGCATAGAGAATCAAGCCCACAACCGGAAGGAAAAAGCCCAGCGCCCAGAAGCCGCCGCTTCCGCTATCTTCCTGCTCTTTTTTTGGCAGAGCAGGCTCCAAGCGCGCTCCGCAATTCCGGCAATAGATAAATTCCGGCTCAACCGCGCTTCCGCAATGTTTACAATACATTCTTATCCCCTTCTTTCTTTTTTCATTATAATCGATCCTGAAGGATTTTGCAATGGCCTTTTTTCTCCCCGCACCTTTACTTTTGGGCACCTTTATGATATATTAAAACCATCAATTTTGGAGGCGATCGAATGGAAGAGAAAATTTTTGATGGTCTGAAATATTTAATTTCTTATCCCGATGGGTTTTGCGAAACCAAAAAATACCCGTTGGTAATCTTTTTGCATGGTGCCGGCACCCGCGCGGAAGGCACCGAAATTCTGCAAAGAAATTCCTGCTTTTTGAATCTGAAAAAACGGCAAGATTCGCGGGGCTATATTCTTTTGGCGCCCCTCTGCCAACGGGGCACTTGGAACGAATGGATGAGCAGTCTCATTCGCTTGGTCGAGGAGATCCGCGGCCTTCCCTATATCGATCAAACCCGCGTTCATCTTACAGGCAACAGCATGGGTGGCTACGGCACTTGGGAACTTTCCTCTCTGCGGGCTGATTGGTTTGCCTCGGCGATGCCTGTTTGCGGCGGCGGCCTTGGATGGATGGCGGTTGAGCTTGTGGATCTGCCGATCCGCACCTTCCATGGTCTTTGCGATAAAACGGTAGATCCCATCGAGAGTTTGCAGATGGCCAAGGCGGTCAATCGCGCCGGCGGCCATGCAGAGCTGATCCTTTTCCCCGCCCTTTCCCATAATTGCTGGGATACGGTTTATTCCAACGAAAAGAACTATGATTGGCTTCTTGCCTTTACCAACGAGCGGGATAAAACCTTGGTGGAAAAGCTCTCCGGCGATTATTACGGATAAATAAAAAGTTCGCTTTGGGGCACCCTTCGTAAGGAAGGATAGCCTTGATAAAGCGAACTTTTTATTTATACATTTGCAGGCTCTTGCGCCGGCTCGGCGGGCGCATTTTTTATTGCATCAAGCTTTTGTTTTTCAAGAAAATCTTTTACCTTTTTCTCGGCGTCTGCCTTTTTATCCTCTGCATCCTTCCGCCTCTTTTCCATTTTTCTTTCGAAAGCATCTGCCTGATCGATCTTTTCAATAAGCTTAAAATCTTGCTGCAGCATCAGAACGTTTACCGCTGTCATAATTTGGTCATCATACTCAAAATAGTTAAATTTCGATTCATAGCCCTCTTGGCCATACGCCTTCTCCGCCATCTCTTTTATCAGCGCTTTCAACCCTTCAACGGTGGTGATGCACCCATGCAATGTGAGCGGAGAATTTTTAACCACGCCTCTATAGGAAACATATTCTTCGCCTGTTTCTTCATCCTTGCAAAGCGCTCCTGTGATACCGATTTGGTTCTTCGGCATCGGCAGGATCTCGTTGATCAGATGATAGGCGTTCCAGCGATTTTTTTCCTGCGCCAGCAGCGCGCAATAGGTATTATTTTTTTCTATGTATTTTTCATAGGGGATTTTTTCAAGATCGGGGCGGGCATAGCGGCTTGCTAATATTTTCTTCATCTCCTCGGAAGAAGAGGCGCCTTTTTCAAAATCCAAGCCCAAAAGATGCAGCTTCAGCCGCAAATTCATGGCGCTATAAAGGTTGGATTGGCGGGTAAAATGATCAAATTCCAACCAAGCTTGCTTCGCCCTCTCTTTGATCTCCTCTTCGCTCAGCTTGGCCCCACCCTTGGAAAGCTCCCGCTTTTTATAGATGCGATGAAGCTCCAGAGCAATTCCATTGATTTTTTCGTTAACGATATTTTCATGATTGAAGATATCATCAATGTCTCCAAGATAGGTGATCAGATCATCATCTTCTGTATAGGCGGTTTCACTGCTGATAAAGATATGATAATTGCTTTGAGGCCCTACCATCTGCTTCAGCCGCGTGCCGATTTCGATATTTTGATAGGTATCGCCCACATCAACGATCACATTGCAAAAATGCCCCTCCCCTTTCAAAATATCAGCCGCCTTCAAAAGAGCTTCTTTGCCGCAAGGGTTCCCTTCTACAATTTCGGTATTATAGGGAAGATCAGGCAGCTCATAATAATCCTTTGCCTGATTTTGAAGGCTTTCCAGCTCTTCCTTTAAGCCATCCAGAATCCAGTCCTGCCGCTGAATACCGGTATCAAAAAGATGATATTGAATCGGCAATACGCGATAAGCGCCATCTTTTAATGTTACCAACTGATTATTCAGCACCGAATGGCGATACATTTCGCGATTGCGATCCCCAAATCCCAGATAAATTACATGAAGCTTGCCTTCCGCTTCCGGAGCAATATGCCCCTCATCGGTAATAAATCGATGGGGCATATATTCGGTGATGGGATGCTCCTCCTGAAAACGCCGCGCTAAAAGCTCATTGCAGCAGAAGGAAGTAATGCGGGCGCTATATTTGCTTTTATCAATAATCTCCCGATGAATGATGGGAGCGGCTTTTGCATCAATCTCCACAAAGAGGCGAATCTTTTTTGCTTTCTTTTTGAGTTTTTCCTCTTCCTCGCAATAGGAAACAAAGAGTTCAATATAATCAAGGTTTGCTTCTGTTTTTCCGGGGCAGATAATATTATATTCGGTATGCCGATTGAGCAGCCTGCTCTTCAAAAGCGCTTTATTTAAAGGCCGCCGCATAACAATATAGCCCTGCTCCACCAAGCGCATCTCTCCATCTTTATCGATCCGCGGCTCCGGAATTAAGATGGCAGCGCCATCTTTAGCATAGCCCAGGGCATTGTTGCCGGTACCCAAAATAATATCGCAGCTTCCTTGCCGAAGGGCGCGGGAGAGGCGAATATCATTGCGCAGAGCATTGCTAAAGGCCAAGATCGCCGCATTAACAGAGGTGATAAAAGCCAATACAATTCCCGCAACATAAGCCGCGCTGAAAAGGGGCGCAACCTCAGAAAAAGCCGAAAATTCATCGAATTTTCCTTCGCCTACAAAAGCCTTAAAGGGCGCCGAAAAGCATTCCGCAATCGCCATAACCGCATTGCCTTTATACCCTTCCCCCAAAATTTCATGAAAGCAGGGAAGCATATTAAGCGCCACATTGATGCCATAGGCAAAGCAAAGAAAATAAACAGTTTGGCTGCTTCTTTTTTTCTTGCGGCTCCACTCAAAAATCAAGCAACCCAAAAGGATCGCCTCTGCCGCAAGAATAAACCATATAAGCTTTTCCCACATTTCTTTTCCCTCCTGCAGTTTTGCATTTTGTTGATAGATGATTTTTATTCAATTTCTACCAAATATTTCTTCAATAAAGCGATAGGGTGGTAGGCAAGTTTTGCCTTTCGAAGGCCTTCATCGCCCATATCGTCTTCGCGATTAATATAGAGAGCGCCCTCTGCAAAGGCCTTGGCATACTGATTGGTCAGCATCTGATAAACGCCTTTATAGGCGCGGTCGGCCTTTTCAATATGCACAAACAGGGTATCACCCTGCCGCTCGCCGATCGAAAATCCAACAGGCTCGCCGCCTGCCAGCAGTATTCCGCCCTTCATGCCCCAAAGGTCTTCGCTTTTCAAAAGGGCAAGAATCGAATCCCGCTCCGCCAAGGCTTCCGGCCCGATCGGGGGATAAAGGGCCAAAAAACGGCAATAAAAATCCATTACCATCCCTTTATTTTCAGGGGCGATGGGCAAAAAGGACCAATCGGGATGATCTCTTTTGAACCGGCTGATATGATTGCGCTGAGTAGCATATTTCTTTCCCTTCAGCTCCAAAAGATCTTCGGCCCGATAAAGATAATCGGAATGCTCCTCCTGAAACGTTATTTTTGCTTCAGGAAAAAGCTCCTTCAAGAGAGGCAAAGCCGCCTCCGGCACCGCGCAAAGCTTAAAGGGGCGCGCAAGAGCCAAAAGGGCTTCCCTTGGGGCAGAGGCCATCGGGTAAAGAAGAAGCGGCTCGCCCTGCTCCCCCATGATCCGCAAATAAAGGGCATCTTCCTCTTGGCAGAATTCAGTTTGATAAAACTGCTGCCAAATAAGGATGCCGCCCGGAGTATAATCACAGGTATTGGAAGGCGCCCCCTCAAAAAGGGGGCGCAGATTATGCATTTTTTCAAAAGTAAGGGGCGAAAAAATCATTGCTCTTTTTGCTTCTTTTCTTTCCTTTTTTTCATTAAATATTCCACAATGAAGATATCATCGGGATAGGTAACCTTAAAATTATCGTCGTAGCCGAAATAGCGGTATTCCTTGGTGTCCAGCGGGAGCTGGTGGGCGGGATGGCAAAGGGGAGATTCCGGATCAAAATATTGATAAAGGAGCGGGAACCGATAGGCATCGGGCGCCTGAATCAGATAAAAATCCTCCCGATTGGCGATGCGATCTTTATAGGAAGCAAGGGCATCGGTGATCTTATAAGCAGTATTGACAAAATCATACTCATCTAACAGGGTGAAAAATTCATCGATCAGTTCCGGAGTGATCATGGGGCAGGCCGCATTATTTTCCAAAAACTTTTCGCAATCGGGATAATGCTCGGCGATATAGTCCATGGCGTTTTTCAAAGACCAATTACGGGTTGCCCCGCCCAATACGGTTTTAACCCCATATTCCTTTTCCAAGCGGCCGGCTTTCATCTCCGCTTCGTCCACAACCACAAAAAAATCATCCATCTTCTTGGATTTGCGGAAAGCATCGATGGTATACCAGATCATCTCTTTATCAAAAACCTTGCAATATTGCTTGGGCCGATCGGCACCAAAGCGGGTGCCGGAGCCTCCGGCCAAGATAATTCCTATTGATTTCCCCATTTTTATAACTCCTAAAAGTATATTTTCTTTTGTTTTCTACAATTTGTTTTCATTTCCGGCAAAAAATCACCAATTCCTGTTTTTTAAAGCGAGGAAAAATCGCTATTATAAAGCAGATAGAATTTTGGATGATTTTTCGTTGGATGCGGTGAAGGCGTATGTCGATACGCCGAGCGGTCATTCCGACGGGAAAGGGCCGATTTTTCCCGCTTATCGGTAGACGATGCAGTGGTTGGGTTTTTTCCCCTCGAGCCATGCACGAAGCACTTCCGTTACCTGCCTTGTGCCGGTAACTTGCACATCGAGGGCAGAGCCGCCGATATGGGGGGTGATGATAAGGTTTTTGGCATCCAGCAAGGGGCAGTTGGAGGCGATGGGCTCTACTTTGGTTACATCGATAGCCGCGCCGGAAAGATGGCCGCTATTCAGCGCCTCGATCAGGGCCTCTTCATCCACAAGCTCGCCTCTGGCGGTATTGATAAAGATCGCGCCTTCCTTCATCTTGGCAAAAACCTCTTTTGAGATCATGCCGCGGGTTTGCGGCGTTGCCACACAATGAAGGCTGATGGCATCGGATTCGGCCAACAGGCGATCGAAGGAGCAAAGCTCCACCCCCTCGGGCAATTTGGCGGGATCCAGATAAGGATCATAGGCCAGAACCTTCATATCGAAGGCTTGGGCCTTTTTTGCCACCAGACTGCCTGCAGCGCCGCAGCCGATGAGGCCAAGAGTCATATGGCAGAGGCTCTTGCCGCGGAAGCGAATAAAGGGGGAATTATTATCCAGCCCCCAGACGGTATCGCGATATTCATCGGGCTTGCTCTTTACATCGGTGGTGATCACCCGATCATGGATCAGTTGATTGGTGAGGGTGATATTGCGGGTGAGATCCAAGAGATAGCCTATTACAATATCGGAAACAGCGCCGGCATTTCTGCCGCTATTATTGCAAACGATGATTCCCCGCTCCATGGCGATCTCGATATCCACAACGGTTTTAATGCCGCCGCGGCAGCATACAATCAGCTTAAGCTGCCTTGCGCAATCGAAGATCTCCCGATCAATGGTATCATATTCGCAGAT
Organism: Eubacteriales bacterium; assembly: GCA_045544255.1. Lineage (GTDB taxonomy): Bacteria > Bacillota > Clostridia > Oscillospirales > QAKW01 > QAKW01. The sequence continues at coordinate 38,978 of JAZPYP010000072.1, forward strand.
CAGGATATCGATATCCTTTACCCGCTCTTTTAGCTCTTCTCTGGGCATCACTTCATGATCCAGCGCATAGCCTGCAATCTCGAAATCGATGCGATCGGAAAACTCTTCCAAAAGAGGCTCGATAATTTCTGCCGTTACAAGGGCTTTCAGTTTCATGGCATTTCACGCGGCGCCGATGCAGGCGCCTGCTCCTTTTTTAATAATAAAGGTTCTGCTCTTTATGATACCATATTTTATCAGCTTCTGTCAAATATCTCTTAATTGACAAATGAAATTCGCATTGCTATAATTAAACCATAATAATATTTATTATGGAGGCATTCCTATGAATCCACTTGTTCTGGCTGATGAGATCTATACTTTTCGGGCCCGCTACGAAAGTTTTACCAATCGCTACATGAATCCGCCCAAAGATCTGGGGATCAAGAAGGGGGCGCGGTTTTTATATGATCATTTTGTTGTGATCAGTGATGGCAACCCCATGGGGCGCACCATGGCCGCCTGCCTTGATGCTTTGGTGCAGCGAGGCACTATTGGCTCTGCCAAATGCATTTCGCTCAATGAAGCGGAAACCTTTGAGGGCTATGAATATGGCGGCTGCGCCTTCCTTTCTTTAGAGGAGCTTTTAAAAGAGGCGCCCCTGCCCCGCACCGCTTACCTTTTCTATGCCGATACCGCAAACTATGCCGAGGGCGAGCGGCTGATCTCTGCCATGGAGCAGGTCTGCGCCTATGCTGCCGGAGCAAAGCAAAGCTTCTGCACCCTTTCCATCATGCTTCCGGAATATCCGGTTATTCCCCAAGGAATCGAAAGCCTTGCCGAGCGGGAATTCAGCTATTTTATGGAAAAAGCCATTGAGGAGCCCACCCCTGCCCAGCGCTTCTTGATCGATTTGGAAAAAGCGGCGCGGAAAATCGTTGGCAGCGGCTATGAAAACTTTAATATTGCCCGAGTGGATAATCTTTTCGGCCCCGATGCCAACCATATCCGCACCTTTGATCTGGAGCAATTTATTAAGGAATCCTTTGAAAAGGGCGAGGTTACCATTCTGCCGGAGGATTATGAAAATATCCTCACCATTTCTTATCTTCAGAATGCGCTGGCCTTCTCTACCCAGCTTCTTTATACCGCGCGCAAAGGGCAGATCTATCATTTCATGAGCCATACCGCTTCGATTGCGCAAATCAAGCAGGCGCTCCATGAGGGCTTTGCCGATGAGCTTTCGCTGAAAGCGGAGGCACCTGCAGTGAAGGCGCCGAAATATCGCTGCCTTAATACCTTGAAATTCTATCTTTGCGGCTGGACCGGTTCATCCGTTTTGCCCCTTGCCGATGATCTTTATCAGGTGGCCTGCAATCTTACCGGCCATCTGCATAAAAACGCCAATAATATCAAAATCTATGCAGGAAAGCTTCATCGCATCAAAGAGCTGGAGATGATGATGCTGAGAGATATTGATGAGATCTGCAAAAAGCATGATATTCAATATTTCCTTTGCGGCGGCACCATGCTGGGCGCGGTGCGCTATGGGCACAGTATTCCTTGGGACGATGATCTTGATATTGGTATGCTGCGGGAAGATTTCGATAAATTCCGCAAGGTTTGCCAAGAAGAGCATCCTGAAATTTATAATTATTCCAGCCATGTCAATAAGAGCGGAAGCCATTATATTGTGGATAAGCTTCGCCTGAACGGCACTTATTTTACCACCAAATTTTCTTCCGTTCATGAATATCCCGACGGGCTCTTTATCGATGTTCTGGTCTACGATCGCACCACCAATAATAAATTCCTCGGCAACCTTCAGTGCAAGCTTTTGCATAAGTTGGCGCGGGTGATCGAGATCCGCTGGTATAACCGCCCCCGCAAGAGCTATTATTATAAATCTTCCAAGCGGCTTTTGCCTCTGCTGCGGCTCTTCCCCGTGGGCTTCTATAATAAGCTTTTTGAGTTTATTATCAAGTTCTTTACCAAGACCAAAAATGCCCGCTATGTGATCGATAGTACCGGCAAGCTGCAGATCAAAGGCCCCTTCCCCATCGATGGCTTGGAAGAGGTGCAGAGAGTGCCCTATGATGAAGGCTTTATGGCGCCGATCCCCAAGGATTATACCAATTATCTTACCTTCGACTACGGCCCCAATTATCTGCCGGAGCCTGTGCTCTCCCAGCGCAAAGCGCCCCATAACTTTGCCAGAATCGATCTTGGGGAATATATCTTCGATACCCATAAGAGCGCAACCTTCAGAGAACTGAATGTGCACGGAGAGCTTTTTGAAAAAGAATGATGAAAAAAATAACTTATTATGCTATCGGCCATTCCTATCTCTGCCACGGCCCCTTTGCCGGCTGGCAGGAGGAGGGCGCATGGGGCATGGCCGCAAGCGCGCCTCAAAAAGACTATTTTCATCAGCTCATTTCGCTGATTCGCGCTCATTTTGATGCAGAAATCGAAGCCAAGGCCGAAAACCATGCCGAGTTGGAGCGCATGGGGCAAGAGGGGCTTTGCGAAGATGCCCTGCTTGCCTGCCCCTCCATTCAGAAGATCCGCGCAGATATTGAAAAGATGCAGCCTGATCTGATCACGGTTTATCTCAACGCCAATATCCCCTCCAAAACCAAGGAGGTTTGCGATCTTCTTTTCAGCACCCTTTTCAAAACCATTGCCGCCGCTATGCCAAAGGGGGCAATCGTTGCCTGCGGCTATGCAGAGAACTATTGCGAAGGGGTTTCCCCTTCCATTAAAAAATTTGCTGAAGAGCAGGGCTTTTTCCTTGCAGATTTTTCAGAGATCTACCAAGGCGAGAAGCGGCAGAATCCTTATCTTGCCTTCGCCCAATACCCCGACTATAGCGGCGCTATCGAGTTTCGCTCCCATCCGGGGGACCTTGGCCACCGAAGGATCGCCGAGCTCTTCTTTCGGCAGATCGAAGGCCCCCTTTCAGCCGGCTTTGCCAAAAGAGAAGCGCCCCTCTTGGAAGAGGAAGCGGCTCTTTGGGAGAAAAGCGCTGAAAAGCAAAAAGAGAGCGGCCCCAAACGAAAATGGCAGCTTGATTCCTTTGAAAATCTCGGCGGCCTTTCTTTGGGCGGCTTTAATCCCCGCATTGAAGAGGGGGCGCTGATCCTTGGGGCGGAAGTGGAAACGGGAGTGAGCATCGGCGGCGCTCCCGCAATAGGAGATTATTCGGAATTTTTGGCAGAAGTGGCGGTGCTGGGTGTTAAAGAAACCTATCTCACCCTCTCTTTTGCCACCGATGAAGCAGAAGCCGAGCATCGGATTCTCATCACCGGCGGAAGCCTTCAAAAAATAAAGCTCCCCCTGCAAAAAGGAGAAAAAATTCTTCACTTTTCCATCCGCCCTGATGCGGTGGATTGCCTCTTAAAGGTGAAGAGCATTGAATTTTGCTGATCAATAACTTTATATAAAGGAGACTAAAACAATGAAACAAAGATTTTTCGTATGCGAGCATTGCGGTAATATGATCGCCATGGTGAAGGATGCAGGTGTGCCCATTATGTGCTGCGGGCAGAAGATGACCGAGCTGATCCCCGGCACCACCGATGCAGCAGTGGAAAAGCACGTACCCGTTTATACCGTTGAAGGCGGCAAGGTGCTGGTTACGGTTGGCGAAGTGGAGCATCCCATGGCCGAGGAGCATTATATTGAATGGATCTCTTTGCAGACCAAAAGCGGCAACCAGAGAAAAACCCTGAAGCCCGGAGACGCTCCCAAGGTTTGCTTTGCTCTCTGCGAGGGCGATGAGGTGGAAGCAGTTTATGCTTATTGCAATCTTCATGGCCTTTGGAAAGCATAAATGATTGAACTGTTGCTGACCGCTCTGGGCGTTGGCGGCGCCACTGTTATCGGCGCCGGACTTGGCTTTTTGATCAAAAAGCCCTCCCATAAATTTAACGATTGCATTCTTTCTTTCGCCGCAGGGGTGATGCTGGCGGCGGCGGGGATCGGGCTGATTTTGCCCTCCTTGCAAGAAGGCGGCGGCCCAATCGGCCTGCTGATCACCATCGGCGGCATCTTTTGCGGCGCCCTTGCCCTTAATTTGATGGACCGCTTGGTGCCCCATCTGCATAAGCTTTCGGGAGCGGAGGCGGAAACCCACCCCGAAAGCGCCGCGCGGCTGAATAAGATTTTGCTCTTTGTTATCGCCATCGGGATCCATAACCTGCCCGAAGGATTGGCGGCAGGGGTTGGCGCCGGAGGCGGTGATGGAGCGCAGGCCCTTGCAGTGGCAGGGGGCATTGCGCTGCAGAATATCCCCGAAGGAATGGTGATCATCGCGCCGATGCTCGCCTCCGGTATCAGCCGCGGGCGCACCTTTCTGATCGCCCTTTCCACAGGGCTCATTGAAGTAGTGGGCGCATTCCTCGGCTATTTTGCGGCAGGGCTCTCGGCGGCGGTGCTGCCCTTTGCCCTTGCTTTTGCAGGGGGAACCATGCTCTATGTGATCAGCGATGAGATGATCCCAGAAACCCATGCCCATGGCCATGAGCGCGCGGCCACCTATTCCCTTTTGGCGGGCTTTTCTCTGATGCTTGCCTTTGATTTTTTAATTGGATAAAATAAAGAAAGGAATCTTTAAAAATGGATCAAAAAGTACATGAATTATTAAACGACCAGATCAATAAGGAGCTTTATTCCGCTTATCTTTATCTGGATTTTTCCAACTATTTTAAAGCCCAAGGATTAGATGGCTTTGCAAATTGGTATATGATCCAGGCTCAAGAGGAGCGGGATCATGCCATGCTTTTCTATACCTATCTGCAGAACGAAAATCAACCGGTGGAGCTGAAAGCCATCGCCAAGCCCGATAAGGTATTCACCTGCCATATGGATGTTCTGAAGGCAGGGCTTGAGCATGAGGAATATGTTACCTCTCTGATCAACGATATCTATGGGGCGGCCTATGATGTGCGGGATTTCCGCACCATGCAATTCCTCGATTGGTTTGTGAAGGAGCAGGGCGAAGAAGAGACCAACGCCAATGATCTTATCTCCAAGATGGAGCTTTTCGGCTCCGATCCCAAGAGCCTCTATATGCTCAATCAGGAGCTTGGCGCAAGAGTCTACAGTGCACCTTCCCTTGTTTTATAATTAAAAAGCGCCATAGGAGCCGCATTGCGGCTCCTGTTTTTTTATATTTTTATGTCTTTTTTATAAAAAATGTGGTATTATAATAAACAGAACATTGAAAGGACTTTTGATCCATGCGAATTTTAGAGATTTTCAGAGAGCTTGCCGCCATTCCCCATGGCTCGGGCAATACCAAAGCCATCAGCGATTATTGCGCCGCCTTTGCCCGCGCCAAAGGGTTTGAAGCAAAGCAGGACGAATGGAATAACTGCCTGATTTTTCTGCCTGCTTCCGCCGGAATGGAGGATCGGCCAACGGTAGTTTTACAAGGGCACTTGGATATGGTTTGCGAAAAGGAGCCCGAGAGCACCCATAATTTTGAGACCGACGGATTGGATCTTCAAATCGAAGGGGATCGCCTTTTTGCCAAAGGCACCACCCTTGGGGGCGATGATGCTGTGGCGATTGCTTATGGCCTTGCCATTTTAGAGGATCCTTCCATCCCCCATCCCCCCATGGAGCTGCTTTTTACCTCCGATGAGGAAACAGGGATGGACGGCGCCATCGGCCTCGATGGAGATTGGATCCGCGGGCGCGTTCTTTTAAATCTGGATAGCGAAGAGGAAGGCGTTTTTATCACTTCCTGCGCCGGCGGCGGAGAGATCACCGCCCGCCTGCCCCTCACCCTTGAGCCTTGCACCGCCCCCGTTTACCGCATCACCGTTGACGGCCTGCAGGGCGGCCATAGCGGCGCCGAGATCCATCGCAGGCTCGGCAATGCCAATATCATTCTTGCTAAAGTTTTGGCAGGGCTGAACTGCCGCCTCATCGAGATCGAAGGCGGCACCAAATCCAATGCCATTCCCCGCCTATCTTCTGCCCTTTGCGCCATGGAAACGCCGGTGGATGCTTCCGCACTGACCGCGCTCCTTTTGCGGGAATATGGCGATCGGGAGCCCAATTTAAAGGTTACAGTGGAAACCGCAACCGCCGAAAAGCAATTAGATGAGCGCTGCTCCAAGGCCGCTATCGGCCTTCTTTCTGCCCTGCCCGACGGGGTTTATGAATGGAGCACCGAGATCGAGGGCTTGGTAGAAACCTCTTCCAACTTAGGTATTTTGAAGACCGAAGAAAAAGAGCTTTCCCTTCTGATCTCCACCCGCAGCATGAAAAACAGAAAGCGCAATGCCTACCAAAAGCAGCTCCTTGCCCTTTTGGAAAAATTTGGCTTTGAAGCGGAAGAGGGCGGCAGCTATCCTGCATGGGAATATAAGAGCCAGTCGGCCCTGCGGCCCATTGTTGCCGATGTTTTCCGCGCCCAATATCAAAAGGAACCCTCCTTTATCGCCCTTCATGCAGGGCTGGAATGCGGCCTGCTTTCCGAAAAGATGCCGGGGCTGGATGCCGTTTCCTTCGGTCCGGATATCTCGGAAATTCATACTACCCGAGAATCCCTCTCCCTTTCCTCCTTTGAGCGCACCTTTGAATTCTTAAAAGCCATTCTGGCAAAGCTATAATAGGATCAAGCGAAAAAAGGCACACTTCCCCCCCGGGGGGAAGTGTGCCTTATTTTATTCAAAGATATACCACCGGTTCGGCGGGGCGGCATCGGTGCGGTTGGCAAGGGGGATCGCAATGCCATAACCCATATGATTGGCAAGGTAGCTATCAAAATGGGTTGCCATATAGGCAAGCTCACCGGTCGGGTCTTCAAAGACCTTCGTCTTTATCCCTTTAAGGGAAACCGGATCGGTTACAGCAAGATGGCTATAGCGGAAGGCCATCCGCATCATCCGAATATTATTGCGGGCGCGGGGATCCTCTGCTATCGCCAATGCTTCTTCAAAAAGGGCGTAGACCCTATCGGTATCGATCTGCTCGATCAGATATTTTCCGCCCTGATGGATAGACACCTGCCCCTCATAGGTCTGCTCATAGAGGGAAAGAAGCTCCTTTATTTTTGCGCCGCCCTTCCCGAAAAGGTGGGCAAAGCGCTCCATCTGCTGCTCTACCGAAAGACCAATATCAAAGGCGGTGCGGGCAAAGCAATAAAAATTAAAGAGATTATTCCAATGATTAAAGCATTCGATCTGGGTGCCGCTCCCGCTCATGCCCCTCGCCTTCATGGCGGCAAAGATGCTCTGCATCTCATCGGCAGCGGGAACCACCCTTTGAGCATTTCCGTAGTTGCCCATATAGTATTCATAGGCCACCACATTTTTGGCAATCGCCCGATAGGCGAGGAGGTTTTCCTCATATTCGGTGCCGAGAAGATTTCCCCCATCCCTTTTTCCATAGGGGCGGAAGGTTTGGGTACACATGGCCATATCGATCAGCAGATGATCGGATAATCGGATCCCCTTTGGGCAATCCCAAAGATCCATATAAATCAGCGTATCGATCCTGATATCCGGCCGCTCCTTTGCCATGCGGGCCGCAAGGGCGCTATTGAAATGAAGATAATTTTCGGTTTTGGTATAGGGAGCGCAGGCAGGGCAGCAGCAATCGTCGTCGCTCCCGTCGTTGGGCCAGAAGGCGATGGTATCCACCAAGGGGTTTTTCTCCAGCCAGCATAAGATATTGGCCGCCACCGCCTCAACGCATTCTTCATTGCGGCTGCAAAGCAGCCATTGCCCATTATATAGCTTCTGATCGTCAGGAATGAACCGCCCGCCATCCGGCAGCATACGAAAATAGGCAGGATGGGCGGTGCGATAAGCGGTGGGGAACTGCGCACTGCCAAAGGGCGGCAAAAAGGTAAAGGTGGCCTGATGATGCCCCACGGTGAGGGAAAAGCCACGCTTATAAAGCTCCTCCTCCAACCCCATCGCCTTCAGCTTTTCATAGCAGCTCACCCAGAGCAGAAGGCGATTATAGCGGTTTTTAGCCAGCCAATCAAAGAAGGGCAGAGTGAGCCCCCGATCGGCCTCCCCCGCCCATACATCGAATTGCACAATGGCAGTCCGATAAGGAAGATCGGCGGTATGGTCATAACCCTCCTCGGGCAGAGAAAGGGACTCGAGCTTTGGAATCATCTCCCCGATATTTTTATCGGGATGGGCCATTGCCCCAAAACAACAGCCCACATATCGCTCCAGAAATTCATAAACCCCATATAAAACGCTCCGTTCATTGCTGCCGGCAATGGTGATCCCCTTTTTAAAATCAAGGGAGATGCGCTCCCGCTCACCGAGAGAAGGATCCCACCGCAGCGCAATATCGATCCCTTTGCCCCGCTTCATCTGCAGGGCGCAATGGAGATAGCGCTCCAGCTCCTCTGCCGCAAAGGTCATCACAGGGGAGGCGGGATGGGAAAGGGAGAGGGTATAGCAATCCTTTTGAAAAATGATCATACTTTTTCTCCTTTTAAATAGATCTCTTTTATCCGGATGTCATCATCAAACACAATCAGATCCGCATCTCTCCCTGCCTCAATGCGGCCCTTGGGAAGCCTCAAAATATCAGCAGGGGTGGCGGCGGCCATATAAACGCTGTCCACCAAGGAAATGCCCGCCTTTATGCAGGTGCGCACCAGACGGTCGGCGGTAGCAATACTGCCGCAAAATCCGCTCCGATCCATCAGGCGGCAAACGCCGTTTTCCACAATGAAGGGCACACCATTCAGTTCTCCCCTCTCGCTTTCCTGCCCTGCGGCACTCAAAGCATCGGTTACCAGCGCCACCCGCTCTCTCCCCTTGGCTTTAACCACCAGTCGGATCAGATCATCGGGCAGATGGCAGCCATCGGCAATGATCTCGGCATAGAGATCATCGTTTAGCAGCGTTTCCTCCACCACTCCGGTGCGCCGATAGCCCTCCTCCCTCGTAATGGTAGAGGTGCAGGAATAGAGATGGGTGGTAAGCCGGCAGCCGTGAAGAGTCGCTTGGCGCAGCTGAGCCCCCGTGGCATCGGTATGCCCCGCCGAGGGGATCACCCCATATTGCACCAGAGTCTCGCAAAAGCTTCCGTCGTCCAGCTCGGGGGCATAGCTCCAGCGGCGGATATAAGGGCTGTATTTTTCCAAAAAGGGAAGATAATCCTCCCGAATGGGCGGGGTGATAAAAGCGGTGTTTTGCGCACCGCACTGCTTTTTGGAAAAGTAAGGGCCCTCCAGATGGATCCCCCCAATCGTTTTATCTTGCTTCAGCAGAGGAAGCAGGCGCTCAATGGCAGCGGCAAGCTCTTCTATGGGCGCGCTTGCCAGAGTCGGCAAAAGGGTGCCGCAGCCATGGGCGCGATGATAGGCGATGGCCTTGGCCGCCTCAGGGGCGGCGCATTGCCCGAAATCAAAGCCCATCCCTCCATGGAGATGCAGATCAATGAAGGCAGGAGAAAGATAATCATCGCCGCAATCAATCACCCTTTGGCAAGGTCGGGAATCCTCCCCCACCGCCAAAATCTGCCCCTCTTCTACATAAACGCATCCGTTCAACAATCGGTCGGGCAGGATGATGCGCCTGCTTTTATAGCAAGTAATCACTTGAAATTCACCCCGCTTTCCTTATCGCAATAGAGAATGGCGCTCTCATGGAGGCGCAGAGCAGTGGCGGGGCAATGGGCATCGATCTGCTCGGTGGTGAGCAGTTCGGTGATGGCTGCCGCTTTGGTGGAATAAGGCACCACACAAAAGAGCTTTTTACCTGCCATCAAGGCAGGCACGGTCAGAGTAAGGGCATATTTCGGTACCTCTTCGATGGTTGCAAAGCATCCGTCGTGCACCTGCTGCCGCCTGCACTTCTCATCCAATTGAACCGACTTGACCAAAGCAGGGTCCTTAAAATCGGCCACCGGGGGATCATTGAAGGCAATATGCCCGTTTTCTCCCACCCCCAATACCACAATATCTGCAGGGTTTTCTCTTAAAAGCTTGGTATAGCGGGCGCATTCCCTCTCTTTATCCTCGGAAAAGGCATCGATATAGTAGATATTCTTAAAGGGAACTTTACTGAAGATATGCTCCTGAAGATAAAAGCGGAAGGCAGCCTTTGAGCCCTTCGACAGCCCGATATATTCATCCATATGAAAGGCATTGATGCGCTCCCAGGGAATGGGATGGGTCAGCAGGGCAGCAAGGGTTGCATCCTGAGAAGGGGCAGCCGCAAAGATCATATTGATCTGCTCCTTCTCTTTTAAGGCCTCTGAAATGGCCGCCGCAATATCCGCAGCCGCCTTCTCCCCCAGCTCCCGATCAGTTTCGGCGATATAAACCTTTAAATTATCCTTAAAAAATACTCTCATAAACCATTCCCCTCTCTTACGGTTTAAGCATACTGCAACTTTTTGCAAAATACAATGGGAAAAATGCTCAAAACACATTGCAATTCGTCTCATCAGAGGATATAATGGAATCGGTGATGACATGAAAGAATTTACGGTTCAATATAAATATCGGTATACTCCCGCTCCCGATTTCGGAGAAACCTCTCTCCATACCCATCGGCAATATGAAATTCTGCACCTAATCTCGGGCAATGCAGATCTTTTGCTGAGGGGTGAGAGGATCCCTCTCTTTCCTGATGCTCTTTTGCTAATCCCGAAAGGGGCAGAACATCATATACACCTTTTGGATTCTGCCCCCTTCACCCGAGCGGTGATCAATTTCGAAAATCTTCCTTCGGAGATTGCCAACGAGCTCTTTTCCCGCCCGCGGGTTTTGCAGATCGAAGAGGATCAGCGGATCAAGCGGGTTTTGGAAACGATGCGGGACTATAGCGAATATTTCGATCGGGAGACCCGCACGCTTTCTCTGGCATTATCCACCATGGAGCTGATGCTTTTGCTGCAAAAGGGAGCTTTAAAAGAAACCCCCGCTGCCCAATATGGTTTTTTTATGGAGCGGGCGCTGCGCCATATCGAAAAGCATCTTGCCGAGATCGAAGATATTGCCCATCTTTGCCGCGCTCTGCATATCAGCCGCGCCCAATTATATCGAGAATTTAACGGAGCGATGGGAATCAGCCCCAAGCAATATATCAACCAAAGGCGCCTGCAGGCGGCGCGGGAACTATTGCTGCTGGGAGAGGAAGCAACCCGCGTGGCGGAGCGGTGCGGATGGCGGGATTATTCCACCTTTTACCGCGCCTATCGGCAGGAATTTGCCTGCTCTCCCGCCCGAGCCAAGCAAGGAGAAAAGTCCAAATAGAAAAGGAGCAAACTGTTCTTCCCTTTCCCCTTTGAGCGCACCTTTGAATTTTTAAAGGCTATCCTGGCAAAGTTATAAATAAAAAACTCGACCATTTTTGGTCGAGTTTTTTCCTTCACTCTTCACTATTCACTATTCACTATTCACTATTCACTCTTCACTAAAAAGAGATCCTTGATTTCTTTTTCTGTATTGGGTGGGCGTTATCGCATACTGCTCCTTGAAGCTTCGGTTGAAGCTTTAAAGAGATAAAGCATTGGTGAAGATGGGGCGGGAAACTAAAATTTTGATTATGCTCAATCTTTAAATAATCGGGCGAACCAAAATGATTAAATTGATAGAACATGGATTTCCTCTTAAAAGTAAAATATTGTCCTATAATTATATCAATTATTGCTAGAAAAGTTAAATATGATGCTATATAATAAATTTGAATGATAAACGGGAGGATCGACTAATGCATTATCAGGACACAACTCTTTCCCCTGCCGAGCGGGCGGCGGATCTGCTCGCCCGTATGACGCCTGAAGAAAAGGTTGCTCAAATCGATATTATTCGCGGGGTGGAATTTTCGGAATTGACCACCCCTAAGCAGCATTGCTCCATACCGCCGGAGAGCGGGATCAAGGAAGAAAAGATGCAAGAGATCTTAGGGGATCGGGGGATCGGCTATATCCACGATTGCTATAGCACACCCGCCATGCTCAATCGCTTTCAAAAATATCTTTTAGAGCATTCCCGCCTGCCCATCCCCTGCATCTTCACAGGAGAAGCGCTCCACGGCATCGAAGGCTTACGGGGCACCATCTTCCCTGTTCCGCTGGCGCTTTCTGCTTCCTTTGATCCTTCCCTCACCTATCGGGTGGGAGAGGCCATCGGCGCTGAAGCCCGCTCCTTGGGTATTATGGAAATCCTTGCCCCCAATTTAGATCTTGCAAGAGAGCTTCGCTGGGGCAGAGTGGAGGAGACCTTCGGAGAGGATCCCTTTCTTTCCTCTCAAATGGGTTGCGCCATTATCAAGGGGGAGCAGAAAAACGGAGAATTTGATCGCCCCGATGCTGTGGTCTGCGAGCCCAAGCATTATTGCGTCCACGGCATCCCCGAGGGCGGCCTCAACCGCGCCACCGCAAGAGTAGGTCGGCGGGAGATCGAAAGCGATTATCTCCCCATCTTTGAAGCGGCCATCCGAGAGGCAGGGGCCATGAACGTGATGGCCTGCTATAATACAATCGATCGGGAGCCGGTCATCGCCTCCCCTTATTATCTCAAAGAAATTTTGAGAGACCGCTTTGGAATGAAAGGTGTTGTGCGAGCAGATTGGGGCGCTGTGCGGCGGATGATCAATCCCATGGGGCACGCAGAAAATGCAAAAGAAGCCATCTGCATGACCTTTAATGCGGGCTTGGATATGCAAGGATGCTGCGATTATGATAACGCCACTTGGCAGGGCACCCTTTTGGAGCTGCTCCGTGAGGGGCGGGTCTCCATGGAGCGGCTGGATGAAGCTGTTCTTCGGGTGCTTGAAATAAAATTCCGCTTAGGGCTTTTTGAAAACCCCTATACCAATGAAGAAAAATATCAAAAGATCATCCGCAATGATCCCCATCGCGCCCTCTCCTTTGAGGCAGCGAAAAAAGCGATGACTCTTTTAAAAAATGAGGGAATCTTGCCCCTTTCCCGCACTTTGAAAAAAATCGCCGTCATCGGCCCTAATGCCGATCGCCAGCGGGTGGGCGGCTATTCTTCGGTGCCGGATGGATATGAAATCCCATCCGTTTTGGAAGAAATCAAGGCAACCTTGCCCGCGGCGCAGGTTTCCTATTGCCATGGTTGCTCTATCCCTGTTGGGATGCAAGCGGCGGTAATTGAGGGGCAACCACATCTCAGGGCGGTTTACGAGGATCAGCAGGAAGATGCCATTGAGGAAGCCGCAAGGATCGCCGCCGAAAGCGAGGTTGCCATCATCGTTGCAGGGGATAACACCCGCACCAGCGGCGAGGGGCACGATCGCGCCGATCTGCGCTTGGCAGGCCACCAGCGGGAATTGATCAAAGCAGTTGCCGCCACCGGCACCCCCACCATTTTGATTTTGGAAAATGGCCGCGCGGTGGATCTTTCCGAGGAAAATTCCCTTTGCGGCGCCATTCTGGCGGCATGGTTCGGCGGCGAGCATGGAGCACGCGCCATTGTGGAGACCCTTTTCGGTGAAAATAACCCCGCCGGTCGTCTGCCCGTCTCTTTCCCTGCCGATTCCTTCCGCATTCCCTGCTATTATTCCATGCTCCATGAGAAGGGCGGAATGTTTGAGGGAGCAAGAGAGGCCCTTTATCCCTTTGGCCATGGGCTTTCCTATTCTGCCTTTGAATATGCCGATCTCTCTATCGAGCAGAAGGGAAAAACTGATTTTTCCGTCTCCTTCTCGGTAAAGAACATTAGCGAGCATGATGGTGATGAGGTGGCCCAGCTTTATCTCAACGATAAATTTTCCACCGTTGCCACTCCGCCCAAAGCCTTAAAAGGCTTTAAGCGCATTTCCTTGAAGGCAGGGGAGCAAAAGCGGATCACCCTCACCTTGGGCTTTGATGCTTTCAAGCTGATGAATGCTCGCTATCAATGGGTGGTGGAGCCCGGCGAATTTGAAATCATGATCGGCGCTTCTTCCCGCGATATCCGCCTTAAAGAAACCATCACCATCGCCCATTAGGGCAGAAAAGATAGTCCGCACCCCTCGGCGCAAAGCCTCTTCTGCATTTTACCCCCTATTTTCAACCCCAATTCCGGCCCCGACTGCAAAAAAACGCAGTCGGAGCCTTCTTTTTAACCCTATTTGATATCATGGTATCATGATATCATAATATCGAGAAATGATATCCTTTTTGGACTGTTCAATTTGTGCGGATAGAACAAAAGCCCCCTATGGTAGTTTCTTCTATTCTACCATAGGGGGCTTTTTTCTATTGTCCGCTTTTCCCGACCTTGCGCATTTTAAGGATACCGCTCTTTTGGTTTTCTCTTATTTTTGCGCCATACGCTTGAAGATGTCTCGGCGCCTCTCTGCAGGGGAATTGCCTTCCTTAATATCTTTCTCGATCAGCTCGGTCAGGTATTGATTGATGCTGAAGCCGCGCTCCTCTTTTTTTAATTTCTGCACCTTCTCAATCATATCCTCATAGGTTTTAGGCGAAAGCCGCAACGTCAACATCACTTTTTCACAGGTATATACATCGCTCTTATTCATCGTCCCATCTCCTTTATTCATTTAAGATATCATGATATCATGATATCTTAAATTCATTATAGAGAAGCTTATGAATTTTGTCAAGATTTATAAGGTTATCCCCTGCCTTTTCCTCATTTTTCTGCATCATTTTGCAGCTTTTCTTTTTTGATATCATGATATCAAGCGAGAATTTAGCCAAAAATTTCAAAGGCGCTGATGAGGCGGAGCTTTTCTTCCTCAATCAGATGCTTTCCATAGGCTTCCTTGAATGTTTCGGCATAAGCATCGGTATGAAGATTGAACTGCAGGGTCCAGATCGCCCAATAGAGATCAATATGCCGATCGGCCACCCCTGCAGCGCCAAGATCGATAAAGCCGGAGAATTGCCAATCCTTCAAGAGAATATTGGGCAGGCAATAATCCCCGTGGATCAATGCTTCCTTCTTCAAAAGATGCCCCTGCTCCTCAATCAGCCGCCAAGCCTGCTCGGCGCTCTCCAAGGGAGCGGAAGGCCACCCATAGGAGAGGTCAAATTGCCTCTTTTGGTAATTCTCCTCGGCAGTTTTAAAATAAGAAGCAAGGCGATCCTGCATGGGGCAATCGGCAAAGGGCCTCTCATGCAATTCTCTTAAAATTTTTGCAAGGGTTGCTGCAAGGCGGGAGGGCTCATGGCAATAGTGAGTGCAATCCTCTCCCGCTACCGCTTCTGTCAAAAGCCAATCATATTCTTCGCTTTTATAGTCCAACACCTTGGCTGCAAGCCCCTTTTGATAAAACCATTCGGTCAGGGTGGCCTCCCTTTTCAGAGCGCCCCTCTTGCCTTGCTTTAAATAGAGCCCTTCCCCCTTCGGAATATAAAAAACCCGCGCTTCCGGAGAGCAGCTGCTATCAAAGATAGGGCCCTCTTTCAAAAGGGAATGATATTCTTTCGGAAAATCCGCAAGGGTTGGGTGAAGCAATGTTTTTTTCATCTGCAACTCCTTTAAAAAAGGCGGCCAACGGCCGCCCTTTTATTAGTTAAGTAATCCTTCCAGAAGATCGGTTTCAGCGGCGCCCTTTTCGTTCAGCCGCAAGGTCTTAATCTCATATTTCCCAAAGGAAACTTTAGTCTTTTCGCCCTTCCACTCAACGGTAGCAGTTTGCTCCTTTTCGGTGGGGTTAAAGAGCCGCAGAATAAAGCCATCCCCATCCTCGGCCTTCTTAAAGGCGGTGCAATCGATGATCTCGCTCTCCAAAAGCCAAGAGGCCTTGGGTTTCTCGCCGGTACCGGTGGGATAGAAGGAGAAAGCCATGGAAGGCTGATTGAACTGATGAGCCACTCTGCCTGCATGGTCGAGGATCTCTTCTTTTGCACCAAAGGTCAGCTTAAAGCTGAAATCCCGCTCGCCCTGCTCAATATAGGGCATATAGCGATCCTGCGGCATTACCTTGCGATCCCCAACAGGGTGGGCGCAATAGGAAGCGGAGCGCAAAAGAGTCATCTTCAAAGAGGCGCTCTTATCATCGAAGGCGGAGCCATAGGTGCCGATATTGGAAACCTGAATAGCCTGCTCCCCATCGCTGATGGCCAGATATTTTTGAGCCACATTCTCCTTCATCTCATGGAAGAGCTCTTCTCTGCCATAGAGATGCTCACCGATGCAGCTATCGGCCTTGAAAGCAGCGGGGATATTCCAGCGAACAAGCTCTTGCTTTTCGTTCCAATTAATGCGGATATCCACCTGCAGGCCTTCCTTATCGGAGAGGATATATTTCACAATGGCGCGGGAGGTCTTATAACCGAAGATGGCCTCCACCACGGTGCGAACATCGCCCCCCTCAATCACATGCACCCCATCAATAGGCGCATCCAATGCGCAGAACTCCTGCACCTCTTTGGGAGAGAGCAATTTGAAATCGCCGGTCTTTTCATACCACCCTTCCGCGTTCATATACCAAGGATCGAAATCATCTTTAAAGATCTCAAGGCCAAAGGCACCCTTTGCAAGGTAATCTTTCCCGTCCTTTTTCAGCTCGTCGATCAGGCCGGTCTTGCGGTTGATCTTCACCTTCATGCCGCCCTTATCGTAAACAAGGCAATCTCCCTCAACAGGCAGGGAGCAGCCCGGCTTTTTCTCGATGGTATCAAAAGCGCAATCGAAGCGATTCAAAGCCATGGGGGCAAGAGTGGTATGGAAGAGGACTCTCTTTCTCCATTCCAGAGGAATGGTGCTATTCTCCTTCTCCCCTTGGGCGGGGCAGCGGTTGCCCTGATCATCATATACTACAGGCTGGAGATATTCAATATTCCAATTCTGGTCCCAGAGCATAAATTCGCAGGTGAAATCCCCTTCCAAGGGATAAGGATGGGGGTTATATACAAACATGGGGATCTTATCGGGATCGGGCTTTCTCTGGCCGCCTGCCAGAGCAAAGAAAGCTCTTGCTTTCAAGCGGGAGAGAATCTCCAGAGCATGATCTGCCATGCGAATGCCCATCTCTTCGGCAGCCTGAATAGAGCTGCCGGGGAGGATATCATGGAACTGAACGGTGAGGATATCATAAAGCGCCTCGGCAAAATCCTTGGAGGGATATTCTATGAGGCCCTGCTCTGCCGCATGGGCGCAGATGCTCTCGGTGAAGAAATAGGTATTCTCTGCCTGGCGATATTTCTGCTTTACTCTTACCTGGCTGGTATAGCAACCGGGCGCCCAAAGATTGAGGCTCGAGTCCACCTTGGGGAAATCTCTCTTATCCTTGATGGCCTCTAAATATCCTTCGGGGGTGGAATCGATGATGTTTACACCCTCGCCAACCTCTTTGCGCAGCGCCTCGATCTTATCCAGATCCTCTTTGGAGGGGCCGCCGCCGTGGTTGCCGATTCCCCAAAGGCAGACCACGCAATCATCCTCAGGGCATTTATCCACATAGCCGCGGATCTTCTTATCTGCCTTGCCCTTGGCAGAGTTATATGCACTGGTACGAATTCCGACAACGGTAGAGCCATCATAGCCTTCCCATGTGAATTCCTTGGCGGGCAGATCCATAAAGCCGGGCCAAGGACGCATAAAGAGATAGCCCTCATAGCCGCATTTTACCATGATCTGCACAAGCCCGCGGCTATGGCCAAAGGGATCCACATTGATGCCGACCTTGGGCACCACGCCGAATTTTTCTTTAAAATATTTTCTGCCTTCATGAATCTGGCGCACCATGGCCTCGCCGGAAGGCATATTGCAATCGGGCTGGAGATGCCAGCCGCCCATGATATGCCATTTGCCTGCGGCAACCAGCTTTTTGATCCGCTCGAAGAGGGGCATATCATATTCTTCGATCCAGCGATAAAGCAGCGCCTCATTATGGCAGAAAACAAATTTTTCATATTGCTCGCAGAAATTTGCGGCAATCCGATAAGTAGAGAGGGTTTCGGCAGCGCCTTCCTCCCATTCCCATTGCCAAACAGGATCCAGATGGGCATTGCAGATCAGATGAATATTCTTACTCATGATTTTTCTCTCCTTTATTGAACTTTATCGCCGGGAATCGTATTCCAAACAACAGCTTCGAATTGAGTGGTGCCGGTAGAAAGGGTATGGGTGGATCCATTCAGCATGGAAGCACCGTTTACATAGCGGCCCTTATCTTCATAATAACGCTCGGTTTCGATCGTTACCAATACATCATAGCGCAGCGCCCGCTCAATGGCCTGATAGGAACCATCGGGCATCAGCGTATCTTCCTTATGCTTTTCGATCTCTACCTTTTTGATCACACCGAGCTTCTTATTCCCCTCATAAAGGGGATCGCCTTCTTTGATGCTCATGGCAACCTGCTCCCGAAGATCGCTGCCCTGCAGCTTGATCTCGGCATGATGATATTCCACCGAAGGCGCCGGCTCCCCTTCCGGTTTGCTCCATGGCTTCGTTACCAAAAGGAGCCCGCCCACCAGCAAAACTGCCAGAGCGATCAGATCGAAAAGGTTGATCTTGCCGAACACGCGGCCTCTTTCATCTAAAATCTTCATTTTGATCCTCCTTCTTCAATCTTTTCGATGGCGCAGATTTTTGCAGTAACCCTGCATTTTTCGGTTTCGGGATAGATGGTTTCGCCGATGATCAGCTTTGAGCCGTCTACCAAGAACTTTCCGTGCTCTTTTCGGCCCATTACCCGAACCTGCACCTCAACAGTCTTCTTTTGCGGGGATACCACTTCGCGGTAAATCCCCGCATTCTCATCATAGACCTCGGTTACCTTATCTTTAAGGCGCAGGGTTACAATCTCGCCCAATTCTCCCGATTGCTCATAAAAATAGAGGATATCGCCGATCTTCAGATCATTATAAGGATCTTCCATGCGTTGAGTACTCTGCAACGTTACAAGATACGGCTCTGATTCCTTCCCTTTAACAGGGGCCTTTTCCGGCTCCTCTTTGGTAAAGAGCCAAAGGCCGCCCACCAGCAGCAGCGCCACCAGCACCACGCAAAGGCCATGAACCCAATTAAGTTTGCCCTTAAGCATTGGAAAAACCTCCTTAAGGCACCCCTCTTCTCGCGGGGCATCAATTTTTTCTTATATTTATTATATTCTACCATATCCTCCCGCTCAATTCAATAAATATCAAGATTTTTCCAAATAAAAAAAGGAAGCCCAACATGCGGCGTTGAGCTTCCTTCCTTGTTAATAAATATAATGATAGGGATTTACCGGCGTTCCGTTGATCCGGATCTCAAAATGAAGATGGGGGCCGGTGCTTCGGCCGGTGGAGCCGATTCTTGCGATCTGCTGCCCTTGGGCCACATATTCGCCCACCGAAACAAGATTTTCGCTATTATGGGAATAAACCGTTACAAACCCATTCCCATGGCGCACGCGGATCACCTTGCCATAAGCGCCATCCCAGCCGGAGAAGATCACAGTGCCGCCGGCGGAAGCATAGATCGGCTTTCCGTAAGCGCCGCTCATGGAAAGATCCATGCCCTTATGGCCGCGGCCATCGCCCATATAACTTGTGATAATGCAGCGGCGGCCGATGGGATGAATGAAGGGGCTGCTGCCCGCATCGGAAGAAAAGCTGGTAGGCCATTTTTTGGTGCCCACATAAAGCTCTCTGGTTACCGGCTCTTTGGTTACCTTGGAGGAAAGGATCTTGGTTTCTGCCTTCTCCCCATCAATATAGGTTACCTCGGCGGTAATGGCCCGCACACCCTTCTGGCCGGCCACCTTCACCTTGGTTTGATTTAAATAAAGATCATCGCTGGCAATACGCTTGGTTGTATAAGAAATGCTTTCCTTATAAGATATGGTGCGCACAACCTTAACCCCAAGATAAACATCCGGCTCCGAGATCACCACTTTTCTGCCGGGGATCAGGCGGGTTTCATCCAATTCGGGGTTCAAATAATAAAGCATCTTGCGGGAAACACCGGTTTTCTCCACAATATCGCTCAGATAATCATCTTCCTCAATGGTATAATATTGGGGATCGGTGGAGCCGGCAAAAAGCTGCCGAAGCTCATTGGCATCCTTCATATCCGAGGGGGAAAAGAGCCCGTTGCGGATCTCCACATCGCTCATAAATTCCACCCGCTCATTCTTAACTCCCGTTTCGAAGGGGGCTTTGAGCTCATCCAAAACCATTTGAATGGTTTCCGCCTTTTCGGCGGCGGCCACCAATTCGCCATCCACATAAAGGCCGAAATGGTTGCCGATCTCTTCGGTTACTGCCCGATAAGCCTGCACATAAAGGTTTTCCTCATCGGTCATCTTATTCTTGCGCACCAGAACAAATTTATATTCCGGCGCGGTATACATGCAATAGTTTTCCCCAAGAGTGGTGGCAAGGTCTTTTTCCACCTGCGTTACCGCAGAGGTAAATTCCCGCTCGTTTTTCACATAGGAGACAACCTTTCCATCTACCGATACTTCCAGCGCAACAGCATTATTTCCAAAAAAGAGCCCCACGCTGATCAGCATCACCAAGCAGAAAACCGGCGCCCAATAGCTGAAATCATGAACCAGGCTATGAGCCAGCCATACCACTACCCGCTGGGTGCCGCGGCCAATGGCGATGGAAATCTTCATTACCCGCTCCCCTAAAGAGCAGATCCATTCGAATACATTCTTCGGAGTGCAGGTTTTCAAAAACCGAATCACCGGCAGAAGAGTATACCGAAATGCAAAGATAAATAGGCTCTCAATAATCAGCCCGATCCAATAAATGAACCGCACAACAGCCATCAAGGCCGCGCCGAGCCCACGCTTTTCCGCTCTGATTGCGCTTTCCAAAAACTTACACCTCCCTTTCAAAATGATTACAAAATGGTTACAACGCTTTTATATCATACTCTATTTCCCTTCATTTGTCAATAACCAAATTATGAGAGCTTCCTATTATATCTGTTATATAAAAAGGCGATCTTCCCATAATAAAGGAAAGATCGCTCTTTCTATTTTTTAAACTTTTTTTGTCAGCAAGCGGTAAAGCCGCAGAATTCCCATATAGCTTCCCAAAAAGAGAGCGCCCACCAAAAGGCCGCCGATCAAGCCATAGATCAGGCGGAGCACCATGGTCAGGATCGGGGTAAAAGCATGGCAGAAGGTATTGATACCGGAGGCAAAAAGCACTGCCGCCACCGCCGATAAAATCCAGCAAAAGAGCTTGCTTCCTCCTTTGCGCCCTTGCTCATAGATCAAAAGAATCAGGCAGGGCCACCCGAAAAGGAATTCCTTGGTGCGGGGGCGGGCCAAGAGAAGCTCTGTAAGCCCATCGCGCAGGCGGGTTTCCAAAAAGGAAATGGAGCTTACATTTCCGCTTCTGATAATATAAAGCCCTGCAAGGGAGAGCCCCAGCAGCAAGATGAGGCCATGATACCAGCGCACCTTGCCAAAAAGGCTCCGAACCGCTCCCCTCAAAGCGGCGGGGCGCAGCAGGGACCAATCGGCGCGGGTTTGCCAGATCAGAGCAAACAGAATGGGGATCACCAACGAAAATTTTACCCCGCGGAAGGCCGCTTCATTGAGCCAATAATCCCAGCCATTCATCATCGCCCCTTGGCATAGGCCGCAGAAAAGCAATAGCCCAAAGGCCAACAGGCAACCAAAAAGGATTCTTAAAGCAAGGCTTCCCCGCCCCTTTTGCCAAGAGATAAACTCAAAGACCACCGCAGGGCAGAAGCACCCTGCTATAGCGGCAAAGGCGGTGGGATAAAGAAGCAGCAAAGAATCGGGAAGCAAAAGAGAGGCCCCAAAGGCAAGGCCGCTTGCCGCCAACGCGGCGGGAAGCAACCATTTTTTCTCGCCCTTTGCAGAAAGATCGATCACCGCGCCCAGCATCAAAAGGCCAATGGCCGCCACGGCCGCAGAGGGCAACCGCCGCTTGGGCGGGTAGGTTTTAAGATCGGGAGCGGGATTTGCGCTAAAGCCCTCTTCCTTTAGTTTCTGGCAGAGAAGGCTTGTGGATTTCACCATGCGGGAAGCATTCTCCTCGGCGGAAAAGGCCTCGTCCTCCAAGGGCACCGCCAAAGGAAAGCGAATATTGCGATCCAGAACCGCGCAAAGGGTATGATAATAAGAAAAGGGATATTCCCCATTCTCGGAATAGGTGAGATTTCCGTTGGCATAGCTGCGCAGAATGCGCCCGTCGGCCGCCTTTAAATAATCCTCAAAGCCCGCAGGATGATTATTGGAAAGCTGGGCGAGGGTTTCTGTCAGCACCAAGGTCAGCTTTTCCTTTCGGATCATCTCGCATAAAACTTTGCATTTTTTAAGGCTGGTGGGCGACCTTTGCCAAGGATCCATATTGAGCTTTATATAGCGAACGGGATATTCCTCCATCAGCCGCTCCAACGCGGCAGAAGAGGGCTCATAAAGATCCGGCTCCGGTGCAATTTCAAGGCCGGCCTCGGCGGCCGCCTCCAATAGAGTTTTGGAAAAGGAGCCCTTTTCCTCCCGCACCACTGCCGCCGCACACCCTGCCGCCTTCATCTCTTTTAAGAAGGCCTTCAGCTTGGGGAGCGGAAGCTGGCGGGCAAAGAGGGAAGCATCCACCGCTGCGGTATAGTAATAATTCGCTTCATCGTTGCGATGGCGGTAACCCACCGCCGGCAGAACCATGGTAACCATCAAAATGAGGGCCACTGCTCCAAAGATCCATCGCCGCAGCTTCATTCAGATGCGCCCTCCTTTCTTTTTTTATAAAAATTCAGTTTTTGGCAACCACATAGCGCGGCAGGCCCGCAAGGTCTTGGTAAAGGGCCGCTTCCTTCAGCGCCTCTTGCATGATCGCCAAAACCCCCGCGCCGGTATCCTCACCGGTTTCCAAAACCATCTCGCCCCCCTCTTTTAAGAGGGCGGCCCATTTTTCGGCCAAAACATGGTAATAGATCAATCCGTCCAAGCCCCCATCCAGCGCCAGCATCGGCTCCTGCTGCACTTCCGGCTGAAGCTCCTTCAGATCCGCCGATTTAATATAGGGCGGGTTGCAGAGAATCAAATCAAACCGCTCCTTTTCCATAAAGAAGGGCGGCCCCTGCAAAACATCCCATTTTTCGATCTTCACCTCGGCTTCAAGGGCCTTTGCATTTTCTTTGGCCATCGCCAAGGCGGGATCGCTGATATCGACCAACGTAACCTCTGCTTCGGGGAGCAGTTTTTTAAGGGCGATCCCGATGCAGCCGCTTCCGGTGCAAAGATCCAGCGCCTTAATGGGGCGCCCCGCATAATGCTCCTTGGCATATTCCACCAACCATTCGGTTTCGGCCCGCGGGATCAATACATGGGGGCTGATCATAAATTCAAAGCCCATAAATTCCCAAGCGCCCAAAATATGCTGGAGCGGTTTCCGATCGCCTCTTGCCCGAATATCCTGCCAAAAGGCCAAAACCGCCTCGTCGGCAAGCTCGCTTTCTTTGGCTAAAAGCAGCTCGGCGCGGCTCATGCCAAAATGCTTAAAATGAATATTAAAAGCATCGAAGCGGTGGTTTTCGATCCCCCGCTCCTTAAGCACAATTTCACCCTGCTTTAAAAGATCCTTTGGATTGGCTCTCACTCCGCCGCCTCCTCTTTTTCGCCGAGGATCTCGCCATCCTCGCCCACAAAAAGTTCCTTATCCAAGGGGTATTTTTCCTCTAAAACCCCCTTCAGCGCAATCAGCGCCACATTCAGCTGCTGCTCATCGGGCTCCCGCGTTGTGATCCGCTGGAGCCAAAGGCCGGGGGCCGAGATGATGCGGGTGAACCAATTATCATAGCGCCCTGCAAGGCGGATAAATTCATAGGCGATCCCCATTACCAAGGGCACAGTGATCAGCTTCAGGCCGGTGCGCACCAAGCGGCTGCCCCAAGGGATAAACATTGCCACCACAATGCTGACCAGCAGCGTTAAAATAATAAAGGAAGTGCCGCAGCGGGGATGGAAGCGGCGGCTCTTTTTGGCGCATTCATTGCAAAGCTCCTCCTTCGCCTCATAGCAAAAGATGGATTTATGCTCCCCGCCATGGTATTGGAAAACGCGGCGCATATCCGGCATCAGCGAAACAAGGCTGATATAGCCAACAAAGATCAGAATCTTCATCATGCCTTCCAAAATCGCCTTCCATGCCGCCCCTGCATTCGGCATCACCCAGCCGGTAATCAACGCAGGCAGGTAGATAAAGAGCACCAAGGAAAGCCCCAGCCCCAGGATCATCGAAAGGGTGCCGAGGATCGCCATGCCGGCCTTTCCCATCAGCTTTTCCAAAAAGGCATCCAGCTTGGAGGGCTCTTCCGGCTCCTCCAATCCCTCCAGGGATACATCTGCGGAATACATCAGGCATTTATAACTGAGCATCATCGATTGAACAAAACTGATAACTCCGCGTATAATCGGGATTTTATTATACCATGCGGCATTATCCGATGCCTGCTCCACCTTCATCTGGATCTTGCCATCGGCGCGGCGCACCGCGATCGCAAGGCGGCCCTTGCCCCGCATCATTACTCCTTCAATCAGGGCGCTGCCGCCGATAGAAGTATATTTTGCTTTCTTTTCTTTACTCATAAATTTTCTTCTTTCCTATCAAGATGCTATCATTATACGATTTTAAAGAAGGAAAATCAACTGATTTATTCCTTAAATTATTGTAAATTATAAAAATCTATTGTATAATAAAAAAGATAAAATTGTTGAAAAGGGTGAACCCGATGAAAAAAAGATTTTTTGCTCTGTTTTTAATTGTTGTTTTGCTTCTCTCCTGCGGTTGCCATAAAGCCACTCAAGAGGGATATAAGCTTTTCCGCTCCTCGCCCATGGGCTATTCCATCGAATATCCGGAATATTGGCAAAAGGCTTCCGATCTGAAGGAAAAGGTGGCTGTTTTTGTAACTCCCATGGAGGGCTATAGCGATGAATTTATCGAAAAGGTTTCGGTTCAGCAAATAATTCCCGATGCCAAAGCCGAGGGAACCTTTGATGAATATGTAAAGGGCTATACCGCCGACCTTGCCAAAAAGATTCATAACTATAAGTTGGTAAGCGAGCAGGAAACCAAGCTGGGGGGCGAAGATGCCTACCGCATTGTTTACGAAAGCTCTTCCGATGATGGCAAGGAGACCTTCCGCTTTATGCAGATCTTTGCGCAGCACGGAGATGCTTTTTATACCGTGATCTATCAAGCGGATTTTGTTTCTTTTGCCTATTTCCTTCCCGCGGTGGAAACCATGCTCTCCACCTTCACCTTCCTTAAATGATGGAGGATTGGATCGATGTTGCGGCCCTGCTGAAGCAGTACGGCCTTCATACCAATAAGAATTTGGGGCAAAATTTCCTGAAAGACCGCTCTGTTTTGGAGCAGATCTGCCAAGGGGCGCTCCCCTTTGGCAAGGAAGGAATTTTAGAGATCGGCGCCGGAGTGGGGAGCCTTACCGCTCTCCTTTGCGAAGAGAGCGAGCAGGTGCTGACCGTTGAGATCGATGAAAGCCTGAAGCCCCTCCTTTTGGAGCAGGTGCCCCATCAAAATCATCAATTTTTATGGAAAGATATCCTTGCCTGCGATTATTCTGCCCTGCGCGGGGAATACTTTTCGGGAAAGCCCTTCACCATTGTTGGAAATTTGCCCTATTATATCACCGCCGAGATCCTTGATCGCCTTTTTCTTTCCGCCGATTGGAATTGCGCGGTGCTGATGGTGCAAAAAGAAGCGGCAGAGCGGCTTTTAAGCCGCCCCGGCAGCAAGGAATATCGGGCCCAAGGGGTTTTTCTTCAGGCCTTTTATGAGGGGGAGCTTCTCTTCGAAGTGCCGCCCCATTGCTTTCAGCCTGCCCCCCATGTCCGGAGTGCTGTGATCCGCTTGCTGCCCAAGGAGCCGCCGGTGGAAGATCGGGTTGGTTTTGCCAAATTTTTAAAGAGCGCCTTCCTCTCCCGCCGCAAGATGTTTGCCTCCTCTAAAGCGGTGCAGCAGCAGCTTCGCCGCTCCAGAGAGGAGCTTTCCGAAATTCTACGCTCGATAGGAATCGAGGAAAATGCCCGCGCAGAAACCTTTTCCCCCGATCAATTTGCGAAAGTATACAATCTTGCACAAAAGAACTTTCCCCAATCTCTTGAACTTTAGGCAAAATAGGGATTGCAATGTTGAATTGTTGCAAGTATAATAATTTTAGTTATTAATATATTATTGAAAGGACGACCATTATGACCACCAAGAACCAAGCATTATTGACCTGGATCGACGAAATGGCCGCCATCACCAAACCCGAAAAGATCGTTTGGATCGATGGTAGCGAAGAGCAGCTCGAAGCCCTGCGCGCCGAGGCTTGCTCCACCGGCGAGATCGAAAAGCTGGATCAAGAGAAGCTGCCCGGCTGCTATCTCCATCGCACCGATCCTCTGGATGTAGCCCGTGTTGAAGACCGGACCTTTATCTGCGCCCGCACCGAAAAGGATGCAGGCCCCACCAATAACTGGATGGACCCCAAGAAAGCCTACGAAATGATGTATGGCCTGTTTGATGGCTCCATGGAAGGCAAAACCATGTATGTCATCCCCTATAGCATGGGCGTTATCGGCTCTCCCTTCTCCAAGATCGGTATTGAGCTGACCGATAGCATCTATGTTGTTTTGAATATGCATATCATGACTCGTATCGGCGCTAAAGTGCTGGAAGCACTGGGCGAAGGCGAGTTCGTTAAGGGCCTCCATTCCAGAGCCCAGATGGATGCTTCCAAGAAGTATATCATGCATTTCCCCGAGGATAATACCATTATGTCCGTAAACTCCGGTTATGGCGGCAACGTTCTCCTTGGTAAAAAGTGCTTCGCTCTGCGTATCGCTTCCTATCTTGGTAAGAATGAGGGCTGGATGGCTGAGCATATGCTGATTCTGGGCGTTGAGAATCCCGAAGGCGAAACCCGCTATATCTGCGCCGCCTTCCCCTCTGCCTGCGGTAAGACCAATCTGGCGATGCTGATCCCCCCCGAAGGCTATGCGAAGAAGGGCTATAAGGTATGGTGCGTGGGCGATGATATCTCCTGGCTGCGCATCGGCCCCGATGGCCGCCTCTATGCCATGAACCCCGAGAACGGCTTCTTCGGCGTTGCCCCCGGCACCAACGAAAAGTCCAACCCCAACGCTCTTGCTTCTACCATGAAGAATACCATCTTCACCAACGTTTGCCATACTGCTGATAATAACGTTTGGTGGGAAGGCCTTAATAAGGAGCTGCCTGTCAATGCCATCGACTGGAAGGGCGATCCCTGGGATCCCGCAAAGTTTGTGAAGAGCGATAAGAGCACCTGCGCTGCTCATCCCAATAGCCGCTTCACCGCTCCCGCCGAGAATTGCCCCTGCATCTCCAAGGAGTTCAATAACCCCAATGGTGTGCCCGTTGATGCTATCGTATTCGGCGGCCGCCGCGCTAAAACCGCTCCCTTGGTTTATCAGTCCTTCGATTGGAACCATGGTGTGTTCGTAGGTTCTATCATGGCTTCTGAGACCACCGCTGCTGCTGCAGGCGCTGTTGGCGTTGTTCGCCGCGATCCTATGGCTATGCTGCCCTTCTGCGGCTATAATATGGGCGACTATTTCGCCCACTGGATCGAGATGGGTAAGAAAATCCCCCATGCTCCCAAGATCTTCAATGTTAACTGGTTCCGTACCGACGATGAAGGCAACTTCATCTGGCCGGGATTTGGCGATAACCTCCGCGTTCTGGAGTGGATCCTGAACCGCTGCGCCGGTAAGGCCGATGCAGTAGAAACCGAGATCGGCTACCTGCCTAAGGCTGAAGATATCAATATCGAAGGCCTCGAGGATATCACCGTGGATACCATTAAGGGCCTCCTCTCTGTGGATAAGGACCTTTGGAAGGAAGATATCGTAGGTATCAAAGAGTTCTACTCTAAGTTTGATAAATATGATACCCTCCCCGCCGAACTCAAAAAAGAGCTGGCTGATTTCGAAGCCCGCCTCGGCTAATCTAAAATATCAAAAATCCCGAAATGCAACCTGCATTTCGGGATTTTTTTATCCTCTCGCCCTCAAATCATTTGGATCCTCACACTTTAATCCGCCAACCGCACAATTCATTTGTGCACCTCAACCATTTCTACCTACCCGCACAAATCATTTGTACACCCCATCTCATTTCTGCGTAGCCGCACAATTCATTTGTGCACCCTAACTCATTTCTACGTAGCCGCACAAATCATTTGTACACCCTAACTCATTTCTGCGCAGCCGCACAATTCATTTGTGCACCCCATCTCATTTCTGCGCAGCCGCACAATTCATTTGTGCGCCCTAACTCATTTCTGCGCAGCCGCACAAATGATTTGTGCGGGTGGATTGATTTTTGAAGAAATTTATGTTATTCTTTAAAAAAAGGATGTGATACAAATGGATCAAGCAGTATTTGCACAGAGGTTAAAACAATTACGAGCACAAATGGGCGTCAGTCAGCATGAAATGAGCAAGAAATTAGGTCTTACTCAAAACTACATCTTCAACATTGAATCCGGTTACGCCTATCCCTCCATGACCAATTTTTTTGCCATTTGTTCCTATTTAGACGTTACGCCGGAGGAATTTTTCTCCTTTGGAGAAAATCCCGATGACCAAGTACAGGAGCTTCTTTCCGTTACCCGCAATTTTTGCGGGGAAGACATGGCTCATCTGATTGATTACGCCATCAAAATGAAATGGTGAAAGCTTTGCATAAACGCGTGTGCGTATTTTTAACCAAAAATAAATGAGATTTGGTTTCAAGTCAGACATTTTCGGAGAAAGACACCATGGATTATTCCGCTTTTGCAGATAAACTTACAAAATTCATTCCTCTCCCCATGACGGTTTTAGGCATCCTTTTTATTGGGTTGCTGATCTTTTTATTCATTGCCTTGAAAATGAAATTTCTCAAGGAATCCTGGATTTATTTAGTCTGCGGTTTTATTGGGATTGTTTTGGCTTATTTCTTCACCATTTACCCCGTTCAGAAGGATATCCGGGAGAAAACCTATATCGAATATCACAGGAACTTTATTATTGACGAATATTACTTCACAAGTCGAAGCAGTTCTTCCACCATGATGATTCGCTTTTCCCCATCCGAAAAAGCTGAAAAATTCAAAACCATTGAGGAATTTCACGAAATTACGCTGGGGAAAATTTATCAGGGAACCATCTGCTACGGAAAACATTCGAAAATGATTATCGAAATAGAAATAAAATAAAGATTTCTTTCAATCATGATATAAACTGCTTTTAGAGCTACAGCCGCACTTTTTGATGCGGCTATTATTTTTGCTTCAAAATCCGTTTTATCGGACTTTATCTATGATAAAATACCCCTAAGCAAAAAGGGTAGTGAAGCACAGATTGTGCTTGATTTCTTTTTGCAAATATTATATAATTATTATATATGTAGAAAAGTTGGAAAAAAGGAGATTTTTCAAAATGGCTGATAAGAAGGACGCATTAGCAAAAGCGCTGGAGCAGATTGAAAAGCAATTTGGCGAAGGCGCGGTAATGAAGCTTGGCGATAATAAGCATATGAACGTTGGTGTGATTCCCACCGGTTCTCTTTCTTTGGATTTAGCGTTGGGAATCGGCGGTGTGCCCAAGGGGCGCGTGATTGAAATCTACGGACCGGAGAGTTCCGGTAAAACCACCGTTGCTCTTCACATTGCCGCAGAGGCCCAAAAGGCCGGCGGCACGGTTGCCTTTATTGATGCGGAGCACGCGTTGGATCCTGTTTATGCTTCTGCTTTGGGTGTCAATGTGGATGAACTTTTGGTTTCTCAACCGGATTATGGCGAGCAGGCCTTGGAGATCACCGAGCAGTTGGTGCGCTCCGGTGCTATCGACTTGGTAGTTGTGGACTCGGTTGCCGCATTGGTTCCCCGCCACGAAATTGAGGGCGAGATGGGCGACAGCCATGTTGGCCTGCAGGCCCGCCTGATGAGCCAAGCGCTCAGAAAGCTGACCGGCGTTTTGGCCAAGAGCAACTGCGTTGCCATCTTTATCAACCAGCTTCGGGATAAGGTAGGCGTGATCTACGGCAGCAGCGAAACCACCACCGGTGGACGGGCGCTGAAGTTCTATTCTTCGGTTCGGATCGATGTGCGCCGCACTGAAACCCTGAAGGCCGGCACCGAGATGATCGGAAGCGCCACCAAATGCAAAATTGTGAAGAACAAGGTTGCTCCCCCCTTCAAGACTGCCACTTTCGACATTATGTATGGCGAGGGCATTTCCAAGGAAGGCGAGCTTCTGGATCTTGGCGAAAAGCTCAAGCTGGTGAAGAAGAGCGGCGCATGGTTCTCTTATAAAGAGATGCGCATCGGCCAAGGCCGCGATAATGCAAAGAATTTCCTTCGGGAGAATTTGGAGATTGCCGCCGAGTTGGAGAAAGCAATCCGCGATAATTTTGATACCCTGCGGGAGATGGACAGCAAGGTAAAGAGCCCCAAGAAGAAGGCCGCTACCCCTGCGGAGGCCCCTGCCGAGGAAGTTAAACCCGCGGTTTCTTTAGATGTTTCCGCTGATGACTTTGAATGATCAACCTCTTATCACCGATCTGCTCCCCAATGCGGAAGATCCTTCCAAACGGGATATTTATATCGACGGGGATTTTTATCTGACGGTTCCCTATCTTTTTCTGCTGGAGCAGGATCTTCATATCGGGGATCCCTTCGGGCAGGAAGAGGAGGAACGGCTGCTGATGGCCGCCCAGCTAACCCTTGCAAAGGAAAAGGCCTATCAATATTTAGGCTACGGGGATCTCTCCTTCAAAAAGCTTTATGAAAAGCTTACCCGCTTCGGCATCGAAGAGCGAGTGGCGGAGCGGGCTTGCCGGATTCTGGAAGAGCAAGGGCTGATCGACGATCGGCGCCTTGCGGAGCATTTAGCCCATCGCCTTTATGAAGGAAAGCATTATGGCCCCAAGCGGATCCTGCCCGAACTTTGCCAAAAAGGCATTCCGGCGGAGATTGCAAAAGAGGCGGTTGATGCCCTTCCAAAGGAAGATGAGATCCATCTTTCCTATTGGATGGAGCGCAAATACGGGCGCTTCGATCTTTCTGATCCCAAAGAGCGCAATAAGGTTTTTCAAGGGCTTTGCCGCTATGGCTTTTCCTTTGATGAAATTAATCATGTTTTAAAGGATTTTATGGATGACTAAAGTCGCATTTATCGGCCTCGGCTGTGAAAAAAATATTATTAATACAGAGAAGATGATGGCCACCTGCCAAAATGCAGGCTTTACCCTCACCGATGAGCTGGAGGGGGCAGATGTTGCCATCATTAATACCTGCGGCTTTATTGAAAGCGCAAAGGCGGAAGCCTTGGAAACCTTTTTTGAGGTAGCCCAGCTTAAAGCCGAGGGCAAGGTGAAAAAAATTCTTCTTGCCGGCTGCCTGGTGCAGCGCTATCAAGAGGAGATCGCAAAGGAACTGCCGGAGGCCGATGGCTTTATCGGCGTTGGCAGCTTTCAGAATGTGGCCGATGCGGTAAACGCAGTGATGGCAGAGGAGGCGGTTGCCGCCTTCGGGCCGGTGGAAGACCTGCAGCTGGAAGGGGATCGCATTCTTACCTCTCCTACCGCCACCTCCTATCTTAAGGTGGCCGACGGGTGCTCCAATAAATGCGCCTATTGCTGCATTCCCCTTATCCGCGGCCCCTTTAAAAGCCGCCCTATGGAAAATATTATTAATGAGGCCAAAAAGCTTGCGGCGGAGGGCACCCGCGAGCTGATCTTAATTGCTCAGGATACAACAAATTACGGCTTTGATCTTTATGGAGAGCGCAAGCTCTGCGCTCTATTAAAAGAGCTGGTAAAGATCGATGGGCTTCAATGGATTCGGCTTCTCTACCTTTACCCCGATAAGGTAACCGAAGAGCTGATCGATCTGATGGCGAAGGAAGAAAAGATCCTTCCTTATGTGGAAATGCCGATCCAGCATGCGGCGGGCCCTGTGCTGAAGGCGATGAATCGCCCCGGCGATGATCAAAGCCTTTTAAGGACCATCGAAGATTTTCGAAAAAAACTCCCTCAGATCACCCTGCGCACCACCCTGATTGTGGGATTTCCGGGGGAAACGGAAGAAGATTTTGAAACCCTTTGCAATTTTGTTCGCAAGGCGAAATTTGATAAACTGGGTGTTTTCACCTTCTCGCCCGAAGAGGGCACTCCTGCCTTTGAGATGGAAGATCAGATCGAAGAGGAAGTGAAGGAGCGGCGGCAAGAGATCCTGGAGATGATTCAGGCCGAGATCATGGAAGAAAAGCAATCCGCCCTGATCGGTCAGGAGCTTACTGTTTTGGTGGAAGGCTATGATCGGTTCGGCGAATGCTGGTTTGGCCGCAGCTTTATGGAAGCCCCCGATATTGATGGCAAGATCTTTTTTACTGCCGAGGAGCCGATGCAGATCGGAGCCTTTGCGCAGGTGGAGATCAGCGATGTGATCGATTTCGATTTAATGGGCTTTGCCAAAGGCTAAAATTTAAAATTAAAGGAGAATGATCCATGAATTTACCAAATAAACTCACCCTTTTGCGGGTGATCATGATTCCCGCTTTTGTGGCAGTTATTTTGCTGGTGCCTGCCCCCTTGGGCCCTGTGATCGGCGCCGCCATCTACGCTTTGGCTTCTATTACCGACGCTCTCGACGGGCATCTGGCAAGAAAGCATAATTTAGTTACCGATTTTGGCAAGTTTCTGGATCCCTTGGCCGATAAAATGCTGGTGATCTCTGCTCTGGTGCTGCTTCAGCATATGGGGCTGATCCATCCGGTTATTACCATTATCATCATTGCAAGAGAACTGATGGTTACCTCTATCCGCCTTATCGCCGCAAGCAGCGAGGGCAAGGTGATCGCTGCCGGCTGGTGGGGAAAGGCAAAAACAGTTACCCAAATGATCGCCACCCTGCTTTTGATGGTGGAGCCGGTTCTGCTGGGGCAGATCGAATGGGCTTGGAAGATTCCCTTCCTTACCGGCGCAACCCCCGAAACCACCGCCGCTATCGGCACCGCCCTTCTTTATGTGGCTACTCTGCTGACGATTATTTCAGGCATGGATTATCTTATTAAAAACTGGAAATACCTCGATTACCGTAAGTAAAAAAGTAAAACCGCCGATGGAACATCGGCGGTTTGCTTTTTTATTAAATCCCATCTTTTTACCTTCCCGCACAATTCATTTGTGCACCCTAACTCATTTCTTTGCCGCCACACAATTCATTTGTACACCCTAACTCATTTCTGCGTAGCCGCATAATTCATTTGTACACCCTAACCCATTTCTGCGTAGCTGCACAATTCATTTGTGCACCCCAACCCATTTCTGCGCAGCCGCACAAATCATTTGTACACCCCCAACCCATTTCTGCGCAGCTGCACAATTCATTTGTACATCCTAACCCATTTCTGCGCAGCCGCACAATTCATTTGTACTCCCTATCCCATTTCTGCGCAGCCGCACAATTCATTTGTGCACCCTAACCCATTTCTGCCCAGCTGCACAATTCATTTGTGCACCCCAACTCATTTCTTTGCCGCCGCACAATTCATTTGTACACCCTAACCCATTTCTGCGCAGCTGCACAATTCATTTGTACACCCTAACTCATTTCTGCGCAGCCGCACAATTCATTTGTACACCCCAACTCATTTCTGCGCAACCGCACAATTCATTTGTGCACCCCAACTTATTTCTGCGCAGCCGCACAATTCATTTGTGCACCCCAACTCATTTCTTTGCCGCCGCACAATTCATTTGTGCACCTGATTTCTTTGCAATGATCAACCCAAATCATTTGGGTTTTGGGGTGATTGACATTTTTTGAGGAGAGGTGTATACTTTTTGAGAAGCGAAGCTATGCTTTTCTTGGCAGGGCATAAATGCCTTGCCGCAAGGAAGAGGGGTGAGATTCCCCCGCGAACTCGTCGCCGTGATAGGTGAGGGTTCTCCCTGAAATGCCACTGAGGAAGCGATTCCTTGGGAAGGCGGGAGAAACCGCAATCAGCCTTCAGCCGGAATATTTGGAGCATAGAAAAATCCATAAGCTTGCTACGAGTGCTTAGCCTTTCAATAAGGGCTCTGCTGCCGGCAGAGGGCAGCGAAGGCTTTATGGGAAGCAGAAAAGGGCTTTTTGGAT
The DNA here is from genome assembly GCA_045544255.1 of Eubacteriales bacterium. Lineage (GTDB taxonomy): Bacteria > Bacillota > Clostridia > Oscillospirales > QAKW01 > QAKW01. The sequence continues at coordinate 73,032 of JAZPYP010000072.1, forward strand.
TTCCCGCTTTAGAAAATTTAAAAGGAGATAAAAAATGAGCAAAAAGCAAAAGCTGCTAACGATCGTTGGCGGCGTCATTCTGATTGCCCTTGCGGCAGTTGCTTTGCTCCTTTGGAATGGTTTCTCTGCCAAGCCGGAAGAAGGAAATAAGCAAATTACATTTGAACTGATCGATAAAGACGGCAGTTCTAAGGAATTCAGCATCAAAACCGATGCCGAATATTTGGCAGATGCCTTGGTAGAGGAAAAGCTGATCACCTACGATAAAGGCGGCCTTTATACCACCATCAACGGCATCACCTGCGATTGGGAAAAAGACCAAGCCTATTGGGCCATTTCCATCGACGGGGAATATGCGATGGTTGGCATGAATGAGATTCCCATTAAAGATGGGGGACATTATGAAGCAACCTATACAAAAGGGTAAGGCCCTGCAGGATCTGACCGCTCTGGCGGTATTTGCGGCGCTATTGATCGCGGTGCAGGTGGGGCTTTCTTTTCTGCCAAATATAGAGCTGGTTACACTATTGATTATTTTAATGACCAAGCGCTTTGGCTGGAAGAGCATGCTCTCTGTTTGGGTATTTGTTTTGGTGGAAGGGCTGATCTACGGAGTGCACATTTGGTGGATCAATTATCTTTATATCTGGCCCCTTTTGGTGATTTCAGTTTTGCTTTTCAAAAAGCTTGATCATCCCCTGCCCTTTGCAATTCTGGCGGGAGGCTATGGGCTGCTCTTCGGCACCCTTTGCTCCATTCCCTATTTTTTAACCGGCGGCCTTGGGGCAGGCTTTGGCTATATAATCAGCGGCATTCCCTTTGATCTGATCCATTGCATCAGCAACTTTTTATTGGTGCTGCTTCTTTATAAGCCTCTGACCTTTACCTTAAATAAGATTCTGCATTAAAAAATCCCGAAGCGGTTCTCCGCTTCGGGATTTTCTTTTATTGCATAATTACAAAATGTTATCAGGATACAAGATGTTGCTTACAAGCTGAGCAACTTCGTTTCTGGTAATGGTAGCGGTAGGTTTAATATAGCCGTTATCACCGTTTACATAGCCTAAATAGATGGCAGTATAGGTGCCGGGTCTTGCCCATTTTGCAACCTTATCCAGATCCTTGAAGCCCATTTCTTTCACTGTATTATCAATGCTTTCCTTGAATACGGCATAATAGGCGTCCACATCGCCCACTTGAGAATTCATCAATGCGCGGAAAACTTCGTTGCGGGTGGCCTCTTTATTTCCGAAGAAATAAGTGGTAGATTCATTGGTTTCAGTATTGGTTACTTTAGTACCTTCCATCAGGCCATTCAGCCAAGCAGCTTTGGCATAGCGAGCGCCCCAACCGCTGATCTTTTCATCAAAGGGGTTCTCTGCCTTGGTATAAAGATTTGCGTTAATGAACTTCATTCTGCAAAGAAGGGCTGCCAGCTCATAACGAGTAAATTTGCCTTTCCCGTTGAATTCGCCCTTTTCATTGCCCTTGAGCAGGCCAAGGCCGCTTTCAGCAAGGTTTCTGATAGCCGTTGCTGCCCATTTTACCTGATTATCGGTATATTCATTAAAGATCGGGCAGGCAATCACGATAGGAATAACCAACTCATCCCCGCGGTTATTCATCAGATGGGCATAAAGAACAGTAATGCCGCTATCCAATTTGATTTTGGTATTATTCTTTACAACAACGTTTGCATAAAGATCGGCATAAACAGTTACGCTATAGCCGCCAAGAGCCATTACTTCCAGATTATAGGTTTCGGTGCCTTCGGGAGGCATTACTTCTATACCGCCGAAGAGGAAAGATTCTGCGCCGCCCCGCACATAAAGCAGATCGGTGCCGCCCATGGGCAGGGGAGCCGCTGCATCATCATCGGCAGGGTCTGCGGTGGTATTGATAATCAGCTTATGAGCTTTGGACTCTGTAACTCCATCGGAAGCCGTTACAACCAAATATACAACGGTCGTTGCTTCCTTCAGCTTCAGATTATGATTAGAAATTTCTTCTGCGCATTCTTCGTCTGTATAAAGAGTAACGGTAGCACCTTCCGGAACGGTTGCATTTACAAGGAAGGTATTATATGCGGTATTTGCAATATAGGCATCTTCTGCTGCGTTGAACTCCGCATCGTCGATCCCCGAAAGGGTGCAATTATCATTTCCCCTGGAAACAACAACTCCAATAAACCATTCTTCGGTGGCAACGCCATCATGAGCGGTAACCTTGGCGATCAGGAAATCATTTTTTGCAACAGTATATACCCCATCCTTGGGAGCAATCAACTGGCCCATTTCATTCTTAATGATTACAGATGCGCCAACAGAAAGATCCAAACCAAAAGATACAGCCTGCCCTTCCTCTTGGGATTCCAAAAGGAAATTATTTCCATCTCTCATTAGGGTAAAGCCGGTACCGGTTACCTCTTCAATTTTGGTTTCATCATTATAAAGGCGCTGCAGCTTCAGTTCATAAACATTGGTGCCGTTCTCATCGCTCAGCTCAATATAATAGGTATAAACCGAATATTGGCGAAGAGGAACAGAATATACACCGCCATTCGCAATGATTTCTGCGCCCAACCGATTCTTTACAGCAACGGTAACGCCCTCATCAACAGAGAGCGAAAACTCAAAATCATCGTTCCAATAACCAACCTGATAAAAATAAGTATTTCCCTCTACAGACTCGCTGCGGATATACATATCATCAGCGGGATTCAACTCATTCAGTTCGGGAAGAGCGCCCTCTGCAGAAGCGACCATCGGTACCATGGATACCAACATTACTACTGCGAGAACCATGCTCAACAGTTTAGTTGAAATTTTTGCCATATCTTTTGCCTCCATTTTCAAGAAAAGATATTCAAGCAAGGGCGAAAATCCGAGCCTTGCTTCAAGAAGCGGATTTTCGCTACTGCTTCATTTAAAATTATAACAAAAGGCCTCTTATTTAGATATAACCTTATGTTGTTCTTTTACCACAATTTGTGGACATTTAAAACTACCTTATTCCTCAGCGGCAGTTTCTTCGGGTTCTGGCTCTTCTTCCTCTCTTGCGGCCAGCGCAATATCGATCACCTGCACCCCTTCTCCCATTCTTACCACGCGAACCCCTTGAGTGGAGCGGCCGAGAGTGGGAATTTCTTCGGTATGAGTGCGTATGATAATGCCGCCGGAGCTGATGGCCAGAAGGTCCTCGCCATCCTCAACCATCTTGATGGCTGCGATCTTGCCGGTCTTTTCGGTAACATTATAGTTGGTAATTCCCTTACCACCGCGGGTTTGCAGGCGATATTCTTCAAATTCTGTGCGCTTACCATAGCCGTTTTCGGTGATGGAAAGCAGATTTTTGCCCTCAACGGGAATTGCCATACCAATCAGATAATCTCCATCTTTCAGGCGAATGCCCCGCACACCCTTGGTGGCGCGGCCCATGCTCCGCACATCCTCCTCCGCAAAGCGGATGGCCTTACCCTCATGGGAGGCGAGCATAACCATATCCTCGCCGCTTGTACGCATTACTTCGATCAGATCATCATCCTCTTCCAATACAATAGCGATCACACCGCTCTTGCGGATATTGCTGTATTCAGAAAGGGGCGTCTTTTTCACAGTACCGTTGCGGGTGGCCATGATCAGATTGCCGCCTTGCTCGAAGCTTTCGATGCGGATCATGGCATTGACCTTCTCATCGCTCTCGATGGGCAGAAGATTAACCACATTAGTACCCTTGGCAACCCTGCTGCTTTCCGGCACTTCATAGCCCTTCAGGCGATAGACCCGCCCTCTGGTTGTAAAGAACAGAATGGTATCATGGGTAGAGGCAGAGAAGAGGCTCTTGACCACATCTTCTTCCTTGGTCTTCATACCGGTGATGCCTCTGCCGCCCCGATGCTGGGCTTTATAGGTATCCACTGTCTGCCGCTTGATATAGCCGGCTTCGGTAAGAGTAAAGATGCAATCTTCAACGGGGATCAGGTCCTCATCCTCCAGCCCGATCTCGCCATGGCCGATCTCGGTGCGGCGGTCATCGCCGAATTTGCGGGCCACTTCCGAAAGATCGGTTTTCAAAATATCCACAACCCGATAATCGTTTGCAAGGATATCCTTCAGATCGGCAATTTTAGCGGAGATTTCTTTGTATTCATTCTCCAGCTTTTCCCGCTCCAGACCGGAAAGCTGACCAAGCTTCATATCAACGATCGCCTGCGCCTGAATTTCATCCAATTCAAACCGCGCCATTAATTTTTCTTTGGCATCGGCAATATGCTTACTGCCGCGGATAATGGCAATCACTTCATCGATATGATCGATCGCCTTCAGAAGACCTTCCAAAATATGGGCTCTGGCTTCCGCCTTTTTGATCTCAAAAGCGGTGCGGCGGCGGATAACCTCCTTTTGGTGGAGAAGATATTGCTCCAACATCTGCTTTAAGGAGAGAACCTTGGGCTCGCCGTTGACCAGCGCCAGCATGATTACCGAGCAGGTAACCTGCATATCGGTATATTTATAAAGCTGATTTAAGATCACTTGGGGATTGGCCTCTTTTTTCAGCTCAACCACAAAGCGAAGGCCATCCTTATCGGTTTCATCCCGAATATCGGAGATGCCCTCGATGCGGCCGGTTTTTACTTCATCGGCGATCTTTTCAATCAAAGCAGCCTTGCGCACCATATAGGGAATTTCATTGACTACGATTTTATAGCGGCCATCTCTCCATTCCTCGATCTCGGCTCTGGCCCGCACATAGATCTTGCCGCGGCCGGTGCGATAGGCATTGCGGATCCCGCTTCTGCCCATAATGATCGCGCCGGTGGGAAAATCAGGGCCTTTGATATATTCGCAAAGCTCATCCACATCCATTTCCGGATTATCCAGAAGAGCAACCGCGCCATCTACCACTTCTCTGAGGTTATGGGGCGGAATATCGGTAGCCATACCAACGGCAATACCGGAGGAGCCATTTACCAGAAGATTGGGGTATCTGGCGGGGAGAACCCGCGGCTCTTTTCTTGTTTCATCAAAGTTGGGATCCCAATCGATGGTATCTTTTTCAATATCCTTGAGCATCTCATTAGAGATCTTGCTCATTCTTGCCTCGGTATAACGATAAGCCGCGGCAGGATCACCGTCGATAGAACCAAAGTTGCCATGGCCATCTACCAAAGGATAGCGCAGGGAGAAGGGCTGAGCCAAGCGCACCAGCGCATCATAAACAGAGGCATCGCCATGGGGATGATAGCGGCCCAATACATCGCCCACGCAGGTGGCCGATTTTCTGAAGGGCTTATCGCTGGTCAGATTGTCTTCATACATAGCATAAAGAATCCGGCGGTGCACAGGCTTCAGGCCATCGCGCACATCAGGAAGAGCGCGGCCGACGATAACCGACATGGCATAGTCGATATAGGAGGTTTTCATCTCCTTTTCCAGATCGACGGGGACAATATATTGATTTTCATAACTGCTGGTATCAAATTGATCATATTTAGCCATTTTTCACGCACCTCCTTTTATACATCAAGATTCATCACATACTTGGCATTTTCTTCGATAAATGCCTTTCTGGGCTCTACCTTTTCGCCCATCAAAATAGAAAATGTCTGATCGGCGGCGATGGCATCGCCCAATGTGAATTGCTTTAAGGTTCGGGTTTCGGGATCCATGGTGGTGGCCCAAAGCTCTTTGGCATCCATCTCACCAAGACCCTTATTGCGGCTGATCTCTACCTTGCCCTTGCCATCCTCGCCGCGGAGCTCTGCAGAGATTTTATCTCTTTCTTCATCGGAATAGGCATAGCGGGTTTCCTTGCCCTTCACTAATTTATAAAGGGGAGGCACCGCGGTATAAACATAGCCGCCTTCAATGAGGGGGCGCATAAAGCGGAAGAAGAAGGTCAGCAGAAGGGTGCGGATATGCGCACCATCCACGTCCGCATCCGCCATGATAATAACCTTACCATAGCGCAGCTTTTCAATATCGAAATCGGCGCCGATATTAGTGCCCAGCGCGGCGATCACCGGCTGAAGCTTATCGTTATTATAAACCTTATCCAAGCGGGATTTTTCAACATTGAGCATCTTGCCCCAAAGGGAAAGGATCGCTTGGAAGCGGCGATCGCGGCCATCCTTGGCGGAGCCGCCTGCCGAATCTCCCTCTACGATATAGATTTCGCTATACTTGGTATCCTTGCTCTGGCAATCGGCCAGCTTACCGGGGAGGGAAAGAGAGGTGGAAAGGGCGCTCTTTCTTGCGCTCTCTCTTGCCTTTCTTGCCGCCTCTCTTGCCTGAGAGGCCGAGACTGCCTTGCTGATAATGGTTTTGGCAACCTTGGGATTTTCTTCAAAAAATTCGGTAAGCTTCTCGGTGATGATGGAGCTGACTAAGCCCCGCACCTCACTATTGCCCAGCTTGGTTTTGGTCTGGCCCTCAAATTGAGCCTCTTCCACCTTCACACTGATGATCACCGTTAAGCCTTCCCGCACATCCTCGCTGGAAAGGTTGGCATCCTTTTCCTTAAGATAATTATTTTTGCGGGCATAGGAATTGATCACATTGGTCATCGCCGCCTTAAAGCCGGTCTCATGGGTACCGCCTTCGGTGGTATTGATATCATTAGCAAAGGAGATGAGGGTTTCATCATATTTGGTGGTATATTGCATGGCGATCTCCGCCATGGAAGTGCCCTTCATCCCGCTTACATAGATGACCTCTTCATGGATCGGCTCCTTGCTCTTATTGAGATAAGTAACAAACTCGCGGATACCGCCCTCATAGCAGAGGTTCTTGCTCTTTTTATTCTCTTCATCTCGCAGATCTTCAAAAACAATCCGAAGGCCTGCATTGAGAAACGCCTGCTCCCGCAGCCGCTTTAAGAGCACATCATATTCATATTCCAACGTTTCAAAAATCTGATCATCCGCCAAAAAGCGCACTTTGGTGCCGGTCTTTTCGGTTTCGCCTGTGATCTTCAATGAGCCGGTGGAATGGCCCCGCTCATAGCGCTGGGAATGGATCTTGCCATCATGGTGAACCTCTACCTCTAACCATTCGGAAAGGGCATTAACAACCGATGCGCCAACACCATGCAAGCCGCCGGAAACCTTATATCCGCCGCCGCCGAATTTACCGCCGGCATGGAGAATGGTAAAGACCACCTCAACAGTCGGAATTCCCATCTTGGGATGAATGCCCACAGGGATACCGCGGCCATTATCCTCCACTTCGATGATATTGCCCGGCAAAATGCGCACACTGATGGTATCGCAATAGCCGGCCAGCGCCTCATCGATGGAGTTATCCACGATTTCATATACCAGATGATGAAGACCGCGAATAGAAGTGGACCCGATATACATACCTGGGCGCTTTCTTACTGCCTCCAGCCCTTCCAATACCTGAATGGAAGATTCATCGTATTGGTTGGTTACTTTTTGTTGATCCATTTTTTTCAACTTTCCTTTCGTTACTTTCTTAATCAGAAAATGTTTTTATATATAAGAAATTTTTTTAATATAGTTGCAGCGTTTGAGCAAGGTTTGGGCGGAGATTTGGGAGATATAGACCACCACATCCATTCCCCAGTTGCATACGATGAAGGATTTTGGAATATCGGTGGCCACATTGATCAGCTTAAATTCCTTTTCCTTGGCCTTTAAAAAATCTCTTGTTCGCTTTGATACAGTGGCTTTATCCATATCAAAGATGCCGATAATATGCTCCTTTTTAATGAGCACATCCTGCCCCAGATGGAGATACACGCTCCCTTGCCACCTTTCCTTCTTTAATAAAAAATACTTTATCGCCTTTTTTACGGATCTTTCCAAGCTCGCAGGTGGAAAGCACTGTTTGATGCCCTTCCATGCGGGAAAAGATGAATTTTTGGCGATTGGCATCCAGTTCCGATAAAATATCATCCAGCAATAATACAGGGAAATGGCCGCACCTTTTTTTCACAACTTCGGCTTCTGCCAATTTCATTGCCAGAACCGCCGAGCGGATCTGCCCTTGAGAGCCGAAAAATTTCATGCTCTTTCCGGCAAGAAGGATCAAAATATCATCTTTATGCACCCCGCAAAGGGTTTGCCCCATGGCAAGATCCTGCTCCTGCATCCGCTCCAAGCGGGATAAAAATAATTCTTTATATTCCTGCTCGCTATGAGCATCTTTTGAAAATTGGTTCAGATAAATGAGCTTTAATTTTTCTGCGCCCTTCGAGATCTCGCCATAAAATTCCTTGGCATATTGATCCAGCTCCAAAAGATAATCCTGCCGCGCCTTTGCAATACAGGCCCCTGCTTCGGCAAGCTTTTCATTCCAGATAGAAAGCATTTCCGCCAAGGAAGGGTTTTCTTTGCATTGGTTTAAAAGGGCATTTCGGTTTTTAATGATCTTTTGGTAATTTAAAAGCTGATCGGTATAATGAAGATCCAAGGAGCAAAGGGCCATATCCAAAAAATTGCGGCGCTTATTGGGCCCTTCTTTAATCAGATTAAGATGATCGGGCGTAAAGATCACCGATTGAAAATTACCGAGCAGATCTCGGAGCCTTCCAACCACAAGCCCATTATAGCGGTATTCTTTAGGCCGATCTTTCTTAAAGAGGATCTGCAGCTGCTCCGCGCTGCCTTCCACTTCAAAATCCAATGTAATCGCCGCTTCTTCTTTTCCAAAGCGGATCAACTGCTCCTCTCTTTTTACCCGATAGCTTTTCAGGCAGGTGCAAAAATAGATGGCTTCGATGCAGTTTGTTTTCCCTTGGGCATTATTGCCCGCAAGAATATTGATTCCATCGTTAAAAGAAAGAGTGGTATCTTCAAAATTCCGAAAATTTTCAAGCCTTAATGCTTTGATCTTCATCTTACAATTTTAAATTCTTCATTCATAATCGAAAAAGAATCCTCTTCATAAAGCTTTTTGCCCTTCATCAGGCATACCTCACCATTGACCAAAACCTGCCCATCTAAAATCAGCAGCTTGGCATGGCCGCCGGTTTCTGCGATACCGCAAAGCTTCAAAGCATCGCAAAGGCGGATATATTCATCTTTAATTAAAAGCTTATTCATCTCTTATTCCTTCATTCGAAGAGGCAATACCAAGAAAAGATAATCCTCTTTATCCATAGGGCGCAAAATAATGGGCGCCAGATTGCTCTGCAGCTCGATCATGATCTCTTCATCATCGCAGGCGGCAAGAGCGGCCAGCATATATTTATAGTTGAAGCCGATCACCATCTTTTCGGAAAATTCTTCGCATTCAATTGAATCTTCAAATTTACCGATATTGGAAGCGGTGGAAATATCAATATGATCAAAATCAAAGCTGCAGCGAATGGGGCTGATAATGGAAGCATTGGCCATCAGGGAAGCCCGCTCGATCACCTTTTCAAAATCCCGCACATTGGTTTTAACGCGGAATTTATAATTTTTGGGGATCGCAGCCTTATAATCCAAAAATTCCCCTTCCAGCAAGCGGGAAACAAGCTGCACACTATCGTATTTAAAGGAAACAAAGCTTCCGCTATGGCGGATCTCAATGGTCTCCTCTTCGCTATCGGGAAGGATCTTTAAAAGCTCATTCAGCGCGCGGGAAGGAATCACCACTTTAGAGAAATTTCCCTGCACCTGCTCAAAGGGTACCTTGCGGATCGCCAAGCGGAAATTATCCACTGCTACTGCAGAAATATTTCCCTCTTCCTTATTCAGCTCGAAAAGTACACCGGTTAAGATCGGCTTCAGATCGGTGATGGAAACGGCAAAAATAGTCTGCCGCACCATAGTTTTGAAATTGGAATAGGTCAGCACAATGCCATCCTCGCTGAGCACTCCGGGAAGCTCCGGAAAATTCTCATCGCTCATGCCGGTAATGGTAAAGTTGGAATTACCGCCGTTGATATGGGTCAGATAAGTTCTGTTATCTGCCTCAACAGTAACGGTGCAGGAGGGCAATTTCCGAATGATATCGCCAAAGATGCGGGAATTTAAGATAATAACGCCCCGCTCGGTATCCTCGGCATCAATTTCATAAGAGATCGAAATATTTTGGTCATAGGCGCTGAGCAAAACCTTGCCGCTATCGGAGATTTCAATTAAGATGCCTTCCAATGCGGGAATGGTGGATTTAGCGCTTGCTGCTTTGGATACAATATTGATGGCTTCATTGAGAACAGAACGGTCACAAGAAAATTTCATAGCAGATCAGTCCTTTCTTTTCTTTCTTTGATGAAGTAGATGTTGTTGGTCTGTGTAAAACAAGGAAAACTTCAGTTTTGCCCATGGGGGCGCTGAAATTGCCTTGTTAAATCGCTGTTGATTTGCAAAATAATTTTAAAAGGGATTGAACATTGTTATGTAAACAAATGTCCCCCTTGTTAAAACTGTTGAAAAAAATCTGTTAAATTCTGAAAAAACTGTTAATAGGATTTTTTGATATTTTCAGTCAGCTCCGCAACAATTTTGGTAATATTGGGATCCTGCTTAATGGCATCTTCCAGCTGGCGGATATTATAAAGAACAGTGGTATGATTTTTTCCGCCCATTTCCTTGCCGATCTCCGGCAAAGAAAGATCGGTATTTTCGCGGATCATATACATAGCCATTCTTCTTGCCGGCATAATATCGCCGCTTCTCTTTTCCCCTTTGATCTGCTCGGGGGTAACATTATAATAGCGGCAAACATGGTCGATGATGGAGGCGGGAGTAACAGCATTTTTGGTATGATCCCAAACCACGGCTTCCATTGCGGTTTTGGCAAGGGCGATGGAAGGAGTTTGGCCCCAAAGGGAATTATAAGCTTTAAGCTTTTTAATGGTGCCCTCCAGCTCCCGAATATTGGTTTTGATTTTTGAAGCGATCAGCTCGGTAACCTCATCGGAGATATTCAGGTTATAAAGCTTGGCCTTTCTTTTAATGATCGCCACTCTGGTTTCGTATTCAGGGGGCTGCACATCTGCGATCAAGCCCATAGAAAAGCGGGATTGAAGCCGCTCTTCCAAAGTAACCAGCTCTTTGGGAGGCCGGTCGGAGGTTAAAATAATCTGCTTCCCTGCTTCATAGAGGGCATCAAAGGTATGAAAAAGCTCCTCCTGAATGGCATTTTTACCGCTGATGAACTGCACATCGTCCATCAGCAGCATATCGGCCATGCGGTATTTATTTTTAAATTGCCGCTGGGCATTATGCTGAATGGCATCGATCAGCTCGCTGGTAAATTCATCGCCCTTCACATAGAGGATCTTCATCTCCGGATGCATCTCTTTGATCTTATTGGCAATAGCATTGATCAGATGGGTTTTGCCAAGGCCGCTATGGCCATAAAGGAAGAATGGATTATAGGCCGAGGCGGGATTATTGGCAATGGCCAAGGCTGCTGCATGGGCAAATTCATTTTCCTTGCCGATAACGAAATTTTCAAAGGTCAGATTGCTTTTGGCATCAAAGGCTCTGAATTCCTGGTCTACCTGCTCCAGCATGGAGGAGGTTACCTCTTCATTCTTTTTTTGGGCCGCTTCGCGGAATCCGGGGGGCACTTCCTCTTCGGTCATCACCTTCATCTCAACATCAAAGCCGATGGAATCGGAAATAGCCTCTTCGATCTGGGTTTTATATTTTTTATCAATAATACTCTTTTGAAAAAGAGTTGACACGCAAAAATAAGCGGTATCGTTTTCCATTTTCATGGGAATCAGCAGCTTGATCCATGTTTCAAAAGAAGTGGAATTCAAATCATGCTCCAGCTTCATAAGCGCTTTATCCCAAACATCCTTAAATGATTGCATCTCTTATCCCCCTTTGTAGAAAACTTGTGCAAAACTTATAAGACAACAGTATTACACCCTATTTTAACATAGATTTTTTTTAATTTCAATATCTATTTATATAATTATACTAATAATATAGTATCATTATTTAAATAAGGAGAGGAGGGAAAATTATGTTGACAATATTTTTTTTTCGATATATAATGAGTTTTTAGATAATAATAGGAGGGTGAACCTATGAAAAATACAGAAAAAACAATGGAGCAGGTTGTAAATCTCTGCAAGAGCCGCGGCTTTGTTTATAGCGGCAGCGAAATCTACGGCGGCCTTTCCAATTCTTGGGATTATGGTCCTTTAGGGGTGGAGCTGAAGAACAATGTGAAGAAGGCTTGGTGGCAGAAATTTGTGCAGGAATCTCCCTATAATGTGGGCCTTGATTCCGCTATTATCATGAACCCCGAAACCTGGGTAACCAGCGGCCATGTGGGCGGATTTTCCGATCCCTTGATGGATTGCAAGGAATGCCATGCCCGCCACAGAGCCGATAAGCTCATCGAGGATGATGGCGGCCATGCCGAGGGCATGACCTTTGAGCAGATGGAAGAATATATCAGGGAAAAGGGCCTTGTTTGCCCCGATTGCGGCAAGGCAAACTTTACCGATATCCGCAAATTTAACCTGATGTTTAAAACCTTCATCGGCGTTACGGAAGACGCTAAAAATGAGGTTTATCTGCGGCCGGAAACTGCCCAGGGCATCTTTGTAAACTATGCCAATATTCAGCGCACCACCCGCAAAAAGCTGCCCTTCGGTGTTTGCCAGATTGGTAAATCCTTCCGCAATGAGATCACTCCCGGCAACTTTGTTTTCCGCACCCGCGAATTTGAGCAGATGGAATGCGAATTCTTCTGCAAACCCGATACTGATCTGGATTGGTTCTATTATTGGAAAGATTTCTGCAAGAATTGGCTGATCGCTCTTGGCATGAAGGAAGAAAATATGCGCCTGAGGGATCATGAGAAGGAAGAGCTTTCCTTCTATTCCAAGGCCACTACCGATATTGAATTCCTCTTCCCCTTCGGTTGGGGCGAGCTTTGGGGCATTGCCGACCGCACCAATTATGATCTTGGCCGCCATCAGGAAGCCAGCGGAAAATCCTTGGAATATTTCGATCCCGAAACCAATGAGCGGTATATCCCTTATGTGGTGGAGCCCTCTTTGGGCGCCGATCGGGTGCTGCTTGCTTTCCTTTGCGATGCTTATGATGAGGAAGTTCTGGATGCAGAGAAGAATGATACCCGCGTTGTTTTGCGGCTGCATCCTGCGCTGGCGCCTGTGAAGGCGGCGGTTCTTCCCCTTTCCAAGAAGCTTTCCGATGCTGCAATGGAAAAGGTTTATAATGTGCTTTGCAAAGAATTCAATGTGGAATTCGATGATGCAGGCTCTATCGGTAAGCGCTATCGCCGGCAGGATGAGATCGGCACTCCCTTCTCCATCTGCTATGATTTTGATAGCGAAGAGGATGGCTGCGTTACCATTCGTTTCAGAGATACCATGGAGCAAAAGCGGGTTAAAATCGAAGAATTGGTAGAATTTATCCGCAATAGTCTTAAATTTTAAATAATTTTTGTTGACAAATTATGTTTACCAATATATAATGGATTGTGCTCAAAAATGATTTATGATATCGATGCGATATAAAAGGAGGATTGAAAAATGGTTCGGACTTATCAGCCTAAGAAGCGCCAGAGAAGCAAAGTTCATGGCTTCAGAAAGAGAATGAAGACTGCTAACGGACAAAAGGTTTTGGCCAGAAGAAGGGCAAAAGGCAGAAAAAGATTAACTCACTAAATGATAATGAAGGCCGCAAAGATATTTTGTGGCCTTTTTTATTGAAGGAGAGCAGAAAAGAGATACGCAATGAGAATCGAAAGCGTTAAAGAAAATGTGAATTTCAGGCGGGCTTATCATCAGGGGAAATCCTTTGTGGCCAAAGAAATGGTGGTCTATTGGAGAAAGAACCGCATGGGCAAAGAGCGATTGGGGATCACTGTCAGCAAAAAGCTGGGCAATTCCCCAAAGCGCAATCGGGTCCGCCGCATCATTCGCGAGGCCATTCGGGCCAATCGGGAGATCTTACCCCGCGGCTGCGATATCATTGTTGTGGCAAGAAGCCGCGCTCTTTTTTGCAAAAGCACCGATCTTGCTAAAATTTTAAAGGAGCATTTTTCAGCGTGAGCAAACTGGAAAAAATCAGAAAAATCCTGATCCTGCCGATCTTGGCTTATCAGAAATGGATCTCTCCTTTATTTCCGGCAAGATGCAAATTTTACCCCACCTGCTCTGCATACGCCTCAACGGCGATCTTGCGCTACGGCATATTCATTGGCGGAGCCTTGGCCATCTGGCGCATTCTGCGCTGCAATCCATGGTCGAAGGGTGGAATCGATCCGGTTCCGGATCAACTTTTTAAAAGGAGAAAAAAATGAGTATTTGGAGTTATTTGGTCGCGCCTTTCGCGTGGATCATGCAGACCTTTTATGATCTGCTTTTCAATAACTATACCTTGGCGTTGATCGCCTATGCGGTCGTTGTTAAAATCCTGCTGTTCCCTCTCTCGATGAAGCAGCAGAAGAATTCTCTGAATATGGTGCGCCTGAAGCCTTATCAGGATGCCCTGCAGAAAAAATACGGAAATAATCGGGAAAAATACAGTATGGAGCTGCAAAAGCTTTACCAAAGAGAGGGCTATAACCCCATGAGCTCTTGCACCCCAATGCTGATTCAGCTTCCGCTGATCTTGGTGATCTATAATGTTGTGCGCCATCCTTTGAGCTTTATCGGCATTAACGGGAAGAATTCCCTCTTTTCCGCCAATATGAAGGAGGCGGTTTTGGAGCTTGCCAATAAGGTGAAGGATCATCTTCCCGCCAATATGCTGGATAAGAGCGGCCAGATCGCCGAAAAGGTTGCAGGAAAGATCGGCGATTATGAGCTGCAGATCTATAATGCTGCCAATGCGGCAGGGGTTGATGTTGGCATCGGGGGCAGCAAGCTCTTCGGTGTGATCGACCTTTCGGCCACCCCTTCCAATGATTTTTGGTCTTGGATGCTGCTGATCCCCATTGTTTGCTGCCTGACCAGCTTTTTGGTATCCTGGGTTTCTCAAAAATATAGCCCCATGCAGCAAAATGCCGATCCTTCTGCCCAAGGAAGCAATAAAATGATGCTTTATATGATGCCCTTGATGTCCTTGATCTTTACCTATTCATTAAACTGCGCCCTCGGCGTATATTGGATCATCGGTAATATCCTGAGCATCGGCCAAACCTTCCTTTTGAATAAGATCTATGATCCCAAAAAGGTTTTAGATGAGGTTTATGCCAAAATGGAGCATGAAAAAACAGTGAAGAAAGAAAAGCGCAGCGCTGCCGCTGCGAAAAAGGCGGCTGCCATTGCCGCCTCCAAGAAGAAAAAGTGAGGATAAATTATGGCTATTAAAGAATTATTTTTCGAGGGAAAGACCATTGAAGCGGCAGTTGAAAAAGCGGCTGAAGAGCTTCATGAAGATAAAGATCTGCTTTCCTATTTTGTGGAAGAAACTCCTTCCAAGGGAATCTTCGGCATCGGCGCAACCCCTGCTAAAATCAAGGTTGAGATCGAAGTGCCCGATGAAGAGGTAAAGGAAGAGCCTAAAAAAGAAGAGCCCAAAAAGAATTTGAAAATCCCTGCTTGGGAGCCCGAAAAGCTTTCCGGCAAGGGCGCATCCACCAAAAAGGATGCTCCCAAAAAGAGCGCCAAGAAAGATGCCCCCAAGAAAGAAAAGGTCCATGAGCCGATCCTGCCGGAGGTTGCTAAAAATCCGGTCGACGATGAGCATTCCCAAAAGATCCATGCCTTTTTGCTGGGCCTTTTGCCCCATATCGGCGCCGAAGAAGATGGCGCGGTGAAGGTGGAGCTCGGGGAAGATGGCCATTATTATGCAGAGGTCAGCGGCGCCAAGATGGGTGTGCTGATCGGCAGAAGAGGCGAAACCCTCGATGCAGTGCAGTATCTTTGCAATCTGGTGGTCAATAAGGGCCGCAGCGAAAAGATTCGCGTTACTGTGGATACCGAAAATTATCGGGCAAAGCGGATCCGCACTCTGGAAGCCTTGGCCGAAAAGAATGCCCAGAAAGCCATCAAATATAAGAGAAATATCACCATGGAGCCCATGAGCCCCTATGAGCGCCGCATCATTCATGCAGCGCTGACCGGCAGAGAGGATATTACAACCTTCTCCGTTGGGAGCGAGCCCAAGCGCCGCGTAGTTGTAAGCTATAAAAAGTAATCTTTCAAAAAGTTGAGAGCTGAAAAAATCTTTTCAGCTCTCTCTTTTTATCCCCATTTTGATATCATGATATCATGATATCAAAATAGAGGGGTACCTTTTAAAAAAGAGAGCAAAAAGAAAAAAGAGCCGAAAGGGATTTCCTTTCGGCTCTTTTCGGATATTTGCATTAGTTTACAACGCCGGTAACAATCAGAGACCAACGATTTTTGGGGTTAGCGCCTTCCAGAAGGTGCTCCTCCAGCTGAGGAATCTCATCGATCTTGCCGTTCAGATAATCCTTTAAGGTCAGAGCAATGGAAGCAAGGCGCTCCTTGAGACCGCCGATCCGCATTTCCACCACATCGAAGCCATAGGTCTTATTATCCTCATACCATTCTGCTCTGGCGGCAGGCAGATAATTTTCCAGCGCCTTAATGGTGGCGGGGATACGGGTATTTGCGATCTCCTCTAAGGTGCTCCGATCATCGCCATGATAAGCGGCGCGGATCTCCAAGGCGAGGGTGGATTTTAAGGTCAGCACATCGCAAAGGAGAGCGGCAGATTTAAAGAGATAGCTAAATGGATTTTCAGAAACTTCATGAAGGGTTTTTGCTTTCTCGGCATATTCCGAAGCAAAAGAGGGTTTGATGCACCAATCCAGCCAGCTTGCCATGCCATCGCTATAGAGCAGATGCTTGGAATTGAGCTTATCGCGGCGCTGCTCCGGATTATCGGAAAGAAGAGCAGGGCTATCCAGCAGAAGGAAGGTATCGAAGGGGATCTTGAAGGTTTCTTCAAAGCGTTTTGCCACCCATGCCCGATCCTCGCCCTTTGCATAGCAATATTCCGCATACTGCTGCAGGGTGGGCAGGATAGAGAATTGGCTGGCCTCGGCTCCATTATCGCCCCAGGCGGTGGCGATCACCATAGGCACCCGCTCTTCGCGGGAGACCTTCAGGTGGATATCGTTGACCTTCAGGGAGAAGAAATTATAGGGAGTCATTCCGGACCATTTCCAGGCGCCTCCTGCAAAGATCATGGGATTTTTAAACTGCTTATGGCAATGGACCATGTGGCGGAAGATCTTTTCGTTTTCGCTATAATAATCCCAATACACAAGGGAGAGATTTTCGGGCACCAGATCGATCACCTTTTGCTCGATCTCCCCTTCTTCCACATAGTAATGCCCATCGAATTGGATACGGAAGAACATATCGCTCCACATCATCGGCTCAAAATCATACTCGGCGCACATTTTGCAGCATTTTTGCAGATGCTCCAAGAGGATCTCGGAGCGGGGGCGATAACCATTTTGATCTAAATATTTACCGGAGCCCAAAAGATGCGCCTCATCCATGCCGATATGGATCTTTTTGGTGCGGAAGACCTTCCGAAGGGAGCGGAGCATGGCATCAAGGAGCTGATAGGTCTTTTCTTCGCCGACCAGAAGAATATCTCCCACATCGGTAACCTCCCCAAAGCAAGACCAGCGGAGCGCCGCATTCAGATGAGCCAGCATCTGGATGCAGGGGATCACTTCGATGCCGAAAGAAGCGGCATAATCATCGATCTCTTTGAGCTCTTCTTGAGAAAAGCGGCCTCTTTGGTAGCCAAAGAAGGGATATTCGGGGATCTCATAGGTATCTTCTGTATAGAGCATAAAGGAGGTGAAGCCCATCAGGGCCAGCGCGCGGATCATCTTCTTGGCGCCCTTCATATTGAAGACCGCGTTGCGGGAGCAATCGCTCATCAGGCAAAGATCCTCATGGGCGGGCGCTTCCTCATAAAAGCCTTCCAAATGGGAAGGAAGCAGGGTTAAAAGGCGGAAGAATTCCACCCTTTTATGATAGGTGAGCAAAATTTCCTCTTGGGTTGCATCGATAGAGGGCTTCTCTCCCATTTGCACCCGAACGGCTCTTCCATCTGCTGCAATAGCAAAGGAGAGCTGCCCTTCGATCTCCTTTAAAGGTGCTTTCAATTCTTCGGGCAGGTTGATCAGATTGAATTTCATGGTTTTGCCTCCTTTAATCAGCAAAAATATAATGGCGAAGCGGAATCTTCCGCCTCGCCATCATTATAACACGATGTTCTTTTTTTTCAATAAAAAAACTAAAAACATAAAAATTTAAGCCAAAAAGATCACAGGGATATAAAGAGGTACACTCCGCCCCTCTGCCACCACCTCTAAAACGCAGCGGTTTTGAGGCGCAAGAGTTTCTCCTGCCGAGAGGGTATATTGGAGGGTTGCAATCGGCAGGTGATGGCTATTTTTATTATTAAGGATAGCGGTTTGCCGCCCCTTTACCGAAAAACCCTCCGGCAGCCACCAGCGCAGGTTGAGGTTTTTCAGCTCATCCCCCATGCACCAGCGGTACCCGATGGTAATGGTCAGGTTCTTTTCCTCCATGGGTGCAATATCGATGCCGTCGTCGTATTTCAAGGTAGCGGTCAGCAGGGTGGATTCAAATTCAGCGGTATAAGGGGTGAGAGGATTTTCCTCTCGCAGCAGAATGCACTGCTCTTCAAGATATTCTGCGGCGCCTTTTTCCATAAATGAATCCCCGAAGGAAACATTCGGCTGCATCTCAAAGAGGACATGAGGCGCCTGCCGGATTACCCGTTCGGAAAGCTCGGTGCAGGTTTCGGGCACCGAGCGGCCGGTGCGGCCATCGCCCTTATTGATAGAGATGGTGATGATCTTATCGCCGATATATTCCTTCCAATCGGCAGGGATCACCTGATTGCCGCCCAAAATGCCGAGGGTGGCACCAACGGTGGCGCCGGTGCAATCGGTATCGTCGCCGCAGTTGATGGCGGTGATCATACTCTTTTTGAAATCGCCCTCCCCCCAAAGGAGGCCGATCAAAGCGTAGGCCACATTAGAAGGCGCCTCAAACCAGCCATCGCCGATATCAGAATTTCTCTGCTGAATGGCATTTCGGGCATAAAGCCAATCCTTGCCCTCATCATAGCAGGCGAGGATAAATCGCACCGAATCGGCCATCCGACTCTTTTCGGGGATAGTCAGGAGCGCAAGATCGATGCACTTGCGGATATCCTGATAAAGAAATGCTGCCGATTGCATGGCGGCAACAAATGCGGCGGCAGGAGTGCCCTCTCCGCTGCCATGATCGACCTTTGCATCTTCCATCGCATATTTGGCGGCCAGAGCAGGGGCGCCGGGCGCCATGCAGGCCCAAACCTCGGTGCGAATCCAGGCACCATTGGAATGCTTCCAGCTATTTTCATAATCTCCGGAAAGGGGAGCCTGCAGGCCGCGGCGCATATTATTTTTGCCGATGCCGTATTCATTCCAGTTGGGCGGGATCAACCCCAGCCAAAGCTCGCCCAAGGAGGCAGCGTTGATGGCCTTGGGGCCCAGCTGTTCCATGCCATGCAGCCAGATGAGCTGCAGATCCAAGTCATCATTGGGGAGGGGCTCGCCGGGCGCAGTAGTAAAGCCCTTAATATCAAGAACCTCTTTTTTGCCCTCAAAGGGGCCGCCCATGGTGCCGCCGATATTTTTGCCGATCCAGCAGGCATAAACCCGATCCCGATAGAAATCAAAATCGATTTTAATTTGGGGAATTTTCTTTTTAGCCATAATAAAAACCTCCGTGATTTGATAATTCCATTTTATCAAACCGCGAAGGCTTTAAATAGGTGATATTTTTACCAATCAGAGGGGGATTTTTACTTTTTGCGAAAATCTTTGGGATTGGCACCAAGATATTTTTGGAAGGCTTTGGTGCAGGCCGCCCGATCGGCAAAGCCGCATTGCTCGCTGATCTCCTCGATGGAGAGAGAACCGGCGGCAAGCAGTTCTTTGGCATGGTTCAGCCGCTTTCTGGTGATATACTCGGTTAAGGTTAAGCCAAATTTTTCCTTAAAGCAACGGCTGAAATAAGAGGGGTTATAAAAGCATTTTTCCGCAAGGGCAGAAAGGGTGAGCCTGCTGCCGAGATTTTCGTCGATATATTGGGAAAGCCCCTGCCACATAGCGCTCAGCTCCCGCTCCTCTATTCCCTGCTCCGCCTTGCGAAGCATCTTTAGGAGAAGGGTATGGAGCCCGTTGGAGAGGATCTCCTCCCAATGGGGCTTTTTCTCTTTAAATTCCTTCAGCATCGAAAGGATGGCGGCCTCTATCTCGCTCCGCTCCTCCCCAAAGAAGGAAAGCTTGCCAAAGGCCGCATCATGGCGCAGCTCATTAAAAGCCGAGAGGGAAAGAAGGGGCAAGGGATTTTCGCTCTCCCCCAAAACCTCCGGCGAGAAAAGGAGATTGATATAGGTATATTTTTCGTTGGAATAAAAAGCATGGGTGCAGCCGGGGCTCATGAAAAGGATATCGCCCCGCTGCAAAAGATATTGCTGCCCATCAATCTCGTGGGTTACCTGCCCCGAGAGGATATAAACCAGCTCGATAAACTCGTGGCCGTGGGGCGGCTCGGCACGGGAGGTGCTGTATTTGCCAATAAAAATCGTTTTTCCGGAATTGATGAATTCTTTTTTGGTATAGATTTTCATGGTTTACGCCTCCCCTCTTTTTCTTTATTCTATCATCTTTTTTCGGAAAAGGCAAAAGGAACTTGCAAGTTTTTTATAAATGATGTAAAATAAAATATTATTGAATGTTTATCAGAGGTATTATCATGAGCCAAACCATCTGCGCCATCTCCACCGCCCCTGCCACCGCGGCCTTGGGGCTGATCCGCATCAGCGGGCCGGAAACCTTTTCCATTCTGGAAGGAATCCTTAAAAAGAAAAACGGAGCGCCCTTTACCCTTGCCCATGGGAAGGCCGCTCTTTATCGCATTGAGGAAAATGGCCAACCGCTGGATGAAGCGATGGTTACCTGCTTTATCGGCCCCCGCTCCTATACCGGCGAGGATACCGCCGAGCTTTGTTGCCATGGGGGGCTTTTTGTTTTGCAAAGCGTATTGGAATTGTTGATCAAGGGCGGCTGCGCCATGGCAGGGCCGGGGGATTTTTCCAAGCGTGCTTTTTTGAACGGAAAATTGGATCTCATCTCGGCCAAAGCGGTGATCGAGCTGATCGAAGCCACCAGCGCCGCCCAGCAGAAAAACGCCCTCTCCCGCATGGAAGGAAAGCTTTCTAAAAAAATTCAAGGTCTTTATGAGCGGCTGGTGGATCTGAATACTGCGCTGATGGCTTATGTGGATTTCCCTGAAGAGATCGATGAACCGGCAGAGGATTATCTCCCTGCCCTTAAAGAGATAGAGCAGGAGCTTTCCGCTCTGGCAGAAAGCACCAAAACAGGGCGGCTGATCCGAGAGGGGCTTTCCATTGCCATTGTGGGGGCCCCGAATGTGGGCAAGAGCACCCTTTTAAATCAGCTCCTTGGTTATGACCGAAGCATTGTTTCTTCCATTCCCGGTACCACGCGGGATATGGTGCGGGAAGGCTGCCGCCTTGGGGATCTGACCTGCCATCTTTCCGATACCGCAGGCATGCGCCAAACTTCCGATCCTATCGAGCAGCAGGGCATTGAGATCGCCCGAAAAGAAGCGGAAAGCGCTAAGGTTGTCTTTGCGGTTTTCGATGGCTCCCGCCCCTTAACCGAAGATGATCATGCCCTGATCAAGGAATTCGGCGGCCAAGAGAATCTGGCCATCATTAATAAGGCCGATCTCTCCCAAAAAATCGACGAAGAGTATATTTCAAATCATTTTAAACATATTGTAAAGCTTTCTGCCCAAAATGGCGATGGCTGCGCCCAACTGGATCAGTGGGTAAGGCAGAATTTCTCGGTGGCAGATGCGGCGGAAAGCGGTGTGCTGACCGATGCCGCCCAGCTCGCCGATCTGCTTGCCGCCCTTTCTTCGGTCCAATCCGCAACCGCCGGCCTTTCCTCCGGCTTTACCCCCGACCTGATCTCTATCGATATTACCGAAGCCGCAAGCGCGCTCGGCGGGATCACCGGTCAAGAGGTGGCAGACGAGATGATTGATCGGATATTCTCCAAATTCTGTGTTGGAAAATAATAAGCGGATCTTTTTGGCTCTTTTTCCTTTTTCCTCACTCGGCGTATCAATATACGCCTTCGTTCGGAGAAAAGAAAAAATAACTCAAAAATCTCTCGCTTATTATGATCGCTTAATAGTAGAAAATATAAATATAAATATTTATATAAATGCTGTAATTACAAAAAGTTATAAATACAAATTTTTATAACTTGGATCAAATAAACCGAAATGTTATAAATATAAATTTTTATAACATCATCAGAGGGTCAAAAAGTTATAAATATAAATATTTATATCGAAAAGGAATGGATATGGAAAAATATTTTGTTGAAAATTTGGATATTGCGGTGATTGGCGCGGGGCATGCAGGAATTGAAGCGGCCCTTGCGGCGGCGCGGCTTGGGTGCAAGGTTGGGATTTTTACCATTTGCCTTGATGCAGTTGGCAACATGCCCTGCAACCCTTCCATCGGCGGAACGGCCAAGGGCCATCTTGTTTGCGAGATTGATGCGCTCGGGGGCGAGATGGGTAAGGCGGCGGATGCCACCTTTTTGCAGAGCAGAATGCT
This sequence comes from Eubacteriales bacterium, assembly GCA_045544255.1. Classification (GTDB taxonomy): domain Bacteria; phylum Bacillota; class Clostridia; order Oscillospirales; family QAKW01; genus QAKW01. The sequence continues at coordinate 95,656 of JAZPYP010000072.1, forward strand.
TAATTTAGGCAAAGGGCCGGCGGTGCATTCTTTGCGGGTGCAATCGGATCGGCGGGCCTACAGCGCTTATATGAAGCATGCTTTGGAGCGGCAAGAAAATTTGATGCTGATTCAAGGCGAGATCATCGAAATTGAAGAAAAAGAGGGGCGCGTTGCAGGGGTGGTTACCCATCTTGGCGCCCAATACGGGGCCAAGGCGGTTATTCTTGCCACCGGCACCTATTTAAAGGGCGAGATCATCATTGGGGAAAGCCATGTACCCGGCGGGCCGGACGGAATGTTCCCCGCCAATCAGCTCAGCGATTGCCTTGAAAAGTTAGGGGTGCCTTTGCGGCGGTTTAAAACCGGAACCCCTGCAAGGGTGAATCGCCGCTCTTTGGATTTTTCGGTGATGAGCATTCAGGAGGGCGACGAAGAGATCATTCCCTTCTCTTTTGAAAACGAAGAGATCGGGGAAAACCAAGTGGTTTGCTATCTGACCGGCACCAACGAGGAAACCCACCGCATTATTCGGGATAATATCCATCTCTCCCCCATTTATAGCGGCCAGATTAAAGGCATCGGGCCCCGCTATTGCCCCAGCATTGAAGATAAGGTGATGCGGTTTAAGGAAAAGAACACCCATCAGCTGTTTGTGGAGCCTTGCGGGAAGGATACGGAAGAGATGTATCTGCAGGGGCTTTCTTCCTCTTTGCCTGAATTTGTGCAAAGAGAATTTATTCATTCCATTAAAGGGTTGGAAAAGGCCGAGATCATGCGGGTGGCCTATGCCATTCAATATGATTGCGTGGATCCCCAAGCCCTCTACCCCACCCTTGAATTTAAAAATATCGGCGGCCTTTATGGAGCGGGGCAGTTCAATGGTTCCTCGGGCTATGAGGAAGCGGCGGCCCAAGGCCTTATTGCGGGCATCAATGCCGCAAGAGCCCTCCAAGGGCAGGAGCCCATTATTTTGGATCGGGCCTCTTCCTATATCGGCACCTTAATTGATGATCTTGTAACCAAGGGCACCCCCGAACCCTACCGAATGATGACCAGCCGCAGCGAATACCGCCTTCTTTTAAGGCAGGATAATGCCGATCTGCGGCTTACCCCCAAGGGATACGAGATCGGCCTGATTGATGAGGCCCGCTATCAGCGTTTTTTAGAAAAAAAGGCAAGAATTGAGGGCGAAATTGAGCGGCTGCGCCATACCCATGTTTCCGGCGCCAAGGGCACCAACGAAATTTTAGAGCGCTGCGGCACAGCGCCCCTCTCCGGCGGCGCTTCTTTAGCGGAGCTGATCGCGCGGCCGCAGGTGGGCTATTTGGATCTTGCGCCGGTGGATCCTGCCCGCCCCATCTTAAAGCGGGCGGAATGGAAGCAGGCAGAGATCTCTTTGAAATATGAAGGCTATATTGAAAAGCAGGTTGCAAAGGTGAAGGAATTCCAAAAGCTTGAAAATCGGCGGTTGCCTGAAGATATGGATTACCAAAGCATCGAGGGCCTTCGGCTGGAAGCGCGGCAGAAGCTTTCTCAGGTGCGGCCTGTGAGCATCGGGCAGGCCAGCCGCATCAGCGGAGTGAGCCCTGCGGATATCAGCGTTTTGATGATTGCCATGGAGCAAAGGAGGCGGGAGCAAAATGGATGAAAGAATGAAGGCGCTTCTTGATCTTTTGGAAAAAGAAGGGCTCTCTTTACCAAAGGAATTTATTCCAAATCTGCTTGCCTTTGAGGAGCGGCTTTTGGAAACCAACAAGGTGATGAACCTTACCGCCATTACCGAGCCTTGGGAGATGATGAAAAAGCATTATTGGGATAGCATCTATCCCCTCTCCCTTGGTTGCTTTTCCGATGGGGAGCGGGTGATCGATGTGGGCTGCGGGGGTGGATTTCCTTCCATGCCTTTAAAGATTGCAAACCCCGCCTTGGATATAACCATGATGGATTCCCTGCAAAAGCGGCTCACCTTTTTAGATGGCGCTATAGAAGCCCTTGCCCTTCGGGATATTCGCACCCTTCATTTAAGAGCAGAGGATGCAGGAAAAAATCCCGCCCATCGGGAGCAATATGATAAGGTGGTATCCCGCGCGGTGGCAGAGCTTTCCAAGCTATGCGAATATTGCCTTCCCCTTTGCAAGGTGGGCGGCGCGCTGATCGCTTATAAGGGCGCCTCTGCCGAGGAGGAGCTGGAGCGGGCAAGAAATGCCATCGGCCAGATGGGCGGCAAAGTGGAGAAGATCCATCTTTATACCCTACCGGAGGAGGAAGATAAGCGGGCGATCATCATCATTCGCAAAAAGAAGGCCACTCCCAAGCAATTCCCCCGAAGCCCCAAGCAGATCAAGGATCGACCCCTCTAAAATAATAATCGGGATGCATTTGCATCCCGATTCCCTTATAGGAGGCAAAGGCTTTAGCTCATATTTTGGTTGCGAAAACACTATATTGAAAACGCCCGTAATGCTGACGCATTACGGGCGTTTTTTGATCTATTTCTTTTTCCGATATTCTCTCGGTGTGCAGCCGATCTGCTCTTTAAAGAGTTTTGAAAAATAGCTGGGGCTTTCAATGCCGCAGGAAGCGCTGATCTGCTCTATGGACTCATCGGAAAAGCGGAGCATACGGCAGGCTTTTTCGATGCGGATCCGCTTGAGCTGATCCATCACCGTTTCCCTGCAATGCTCCTGATAATAATGGCAAAGGGAATAGCGGCTCATATGGACCGCGCTTGCGATCTGCTCCAAGGAAAGCTCCTCGGCAAAATGGGCTTCCAGATAGCGCCGAACCTGCACCTCAACGGGTGCGCTTGCGGAAAAATGATCATGGAGCCAATCATTGAGCCATGAATAGCCGGCGGCAGAGCGGGTAAGAAGGGTGCTGTTGCCGGAGCAGAAATCGATAAGGGATTGGGTGGAGCGCATCAAAACATTAGATGCCTCAAAAATAAAGCTTTGGCCGATGCCATAATAATCCAGAACACTCTCGCCCCCCAAAAAGGTAACCCATAGGGTGGAAAGGCGGCCTTGGGGATCATAGGAGTGGGGAACATCTTTGCGCATAAAAAATCCTTGCCCCGCCGAGAGCAGAAACCGCTTTCCTGCCACTTCAAAATACCCCGAACCGCCGGTAACGATCAGCAGATGATGCTCCGGAAAGCCCTTCGGGCGCTCCTGCTTCCGCTCGGCAACGGTGGAGCCGGCGGTAGTAACAATAAAAGGAAAAAGCAAGGGCTCCTTAAAATATTTTTTTCGAATTTCTGCAAACATAGGCAATATCCTGCTATCTTTCATTAAGAATTTTTCGAAAAATCAAGTTTCTAAGCAAAATTATTATATACCTCGCTATGCGATCTGTAAAGAAATAATTTTGATATCATGATATCATGATATCAAAACACACGAAAAATAAGAGCCATAAGTTTGCCGGGTGCACCCTATAAGCTTATGGCTCTTATTGATTTAAATTTTATATTCTGCTTTGAATTGCTCAAAGAGGCGGTTAAATTCATCGCCGCCACTTTTGACCTTTTGCAGATATTGATGGATCGCCATCTCTTTATGGGCCATCTCCAAAAGGCAGCCTGCAATATTGGAGCAATGGTCGCTCACCCGCTCCAGATTGGTAAGCAGATCGGTTAGAATAAAGCCAAGCTCGATGGTGCAATCGCCCTTTTGCAGCCGCTCGATATGGGAGGCTTTGATGGTATCCTTCAGATCATCAACCACCTGCTCCAACGGTTCCACTTGGGCGGCGGCCGCCAGATCGCGATTTACAAAAGCATTCAAAGAAAGATCCACAATTTTTTCCACTGCGCGGAGCATCACTCCGATCTCTTCCCTTGCCGAGCCGGAAAATTGCAGTTTTTTATCTTGGATCTCTTCTGCCGATTGAAGAATATTGACCGCATGGTCGGAAATACGCTCAAAATCATTAATAAGATGCAAAAGTGTGGTGATCTCCATGCTATCTTCATCGGTCAGCTCTTGGGAGGAGACCTTCACAAGATATGAGCCCAGCCGATCCTCATAGCGATCGGCCTTTTCCTCCCCTGCAACAACCCTTTGGGCAAGGGGCTCATGATATTGATCCAGCAGAGAAAAGGCATCATGAATGGTGGCGGCAGAGATCTCTGCCATCTTTTCGGCCACAGCGCGGCACCGATCCACCGCGATCGCAGGGGTAGAGAGCAGGCGCTCATCCAGCATTTCATATTGCTCCTGCTCTTCATGATCCCGCACGGTGATACAAGCGAGTTTTTCCAAAAGGCCTGCAAAGGGCAGCCAAAGAAGGGTGCAGATCAGGTTAAAGGCGGTATGGACCACTGCGATCCAGAATTCATCGATCATCATGGTATCCAGAAATCCAAGGCCGAGCGCGGCTTTGGCAATGGAAAAGAGGGCGAGCAAAACAACGGTGCCGATCACATTGAAATAAAGATGAACAAAAGCGGTGCGCTTTGCATTTTTATTGGCGCCGATGCAAGAGAGCAGCGCGGTGGCGCAGGTGCCGATATTCTGGCCCATGATGATGGGCACCGCCGCGCCGAAAGAGATGGCGCCGGTGGAGGATAAGGCCTGCAGGATACCTACCGATGCAGAAGAGGATTGGATAATAGCGGTGAGCACAGCGCCTGCCAGAACGCCCAAGATCGGATTGGTAAAAAGAGTAAGAATATTGGCAAAAGCCGGCACATCTTTAAGCCCTTCTACCGCGCCGGACATGGCTTCCATTCCGGTCATCAAAGTGGCAAAGCCCAAAAGGATAACGCCGGTATCCTTCTTTTTATTGCTTTTTAAAAATACAAAGAAGATCACACCGATCATCGCAAGGATCGGCACAAAAGAGCTTGGTTTAAAAATTTGAATATACCAGGCATCGCCCGAAACCCCTATCAGGCTCAGGATCCAAGCGGTAATGGTGGTGCCGATATTGGAGCCCATAATGATAAAGATGGCTTGGCGAAGCTTCATGATGCCGGAATTAACAAATCCAACCACCATAACTGTTGTGGCAGAAGAGGATTGAATAACGCAGGTAACCAAAAGCCCCAGCAGAAAGCCGGTAAGGGGGCGCTCGGTCATCTTCTCCAAAATGGTTTTCAGGCCGCCGCCTGCCTTTTTCTCTAAAGCATTGCCCATCAGCTGCATGCCGAAAAGAAAGAGGGCAAGGCCGCCGAGAAGGGATAAAATATCAAAAAAATTCATGTGATTTACCTCGCTATTTTAACAGATCCCTATTAGTTTTAAAAAAATGATCTTCTTTTATCCCTACAGAAGAAAGGTTTTCGGCGGGATATGAGGCCTTCCCTATTATTTTTTCTGGGTTCCGGGAAAGATCATGACCTGCGCGCCGGCGGCCGCGGAAAGGGGCGCGGTGGCGCGGATCTTGATCTGATAGCTTCCCTCTTGCATCTCATCAAGATGAAGCTTTACAGAAGAGAGCTTTTCAACCTCTCCCTTGCAAACCGATTGAAAATCGGTGCCGTCAAAGCAGAGCAGTTCATATTCCCCTGCCCCTTCCATCAGGAAGCGCACATAATTGAAGGGATAGATTCCGCCGAAATGCACAGTCATTTCCTTTAGATCCTCCGAAAGGGAGACCTTTGCGGCGGAAAGCTCCGCCAAATTCATGCCGATCATGGAAAGAGGGGCTTCCTCTTCGGCATCCTCGAAATAATGAAGGCCGAGGGAGCGCAACGCGGGCTCGGCCTGCCCTTCAAGGGTGAGCCGCAGGCGGCGGTAGGCTTTTTCGGGCAGTTTGCAGGCGCGAAGGTGCCCCACCGAGCTGCCCTCAAAAAGGAGCAGATCGCCCTCATCGGTGATCTCTTCCAAGCGGAAAGCGCTGATCCGCTCCCCCAGCTCGATCACTTCTTGAAGAAGGAGGGTATTGCAGCGCTGCTCTTTGGGAAGAGCCAGCTCCAGAACTGCCTTTTTGGCGCCCTTTTCGGGAGCATAGAAAAGGCGATCATCGGCAAGAAGCGCTTTATCGGGGGAGCAGGCGGGGCAAAGGCAGGAATCAGCGGAAATCTTTGCATCGGAAGCATAATTGACCGCCAGCATCCTTTGAATGCGGCGATGGGATTCCATGGCGTTGGCAAGATCCTTTTCATGGAGCAGGCCTCTTTGGTCCGGCGGGAAATTCAGCAAAAGCTGGGAATTGCGCCCCACCGATTCAAACCAAATTTGATTGAGCTTGCAAACAGATTTTACCTGCTCATCCTGCTCCTTGCGATAAAACCAGCCCGGCCGAATGGAAACATCGGTTTCGGAAGGGATATAATGGGCCGCTCCCTGCCGGCCGGTATAAAGGCGGCGGGTATCTTCTGCCTCCAACGCTTCCAGATCAATGGAGGCATAGTGATTTTCGCTGCAACGCCCCTGCTCATTTCCCACCCAATGGAGGTCCACATAGGGGGAAGCGCCCAAAGAGCCGAAAATAGCCGCATTGGGCTGCAAGGAGCGAATTAATTTGGCCCAGCGGGCCCAATCATAGGTGGTTTCGGTGCTGCCTGCTCCATCCCACCAAATCTCATAGATCTCTCCATAGTTGGTGAGCAGCTCGGTGAGCTGGGCGGCATAATAATCATTATAGCGATCATCGCCCCAATAGGGGGAATTGCGATCCCATGGGGAAAGGTAAAGGCCTGCCCTAACACCGTATTCCCTGCAGGCATCGGTAAATTCTTTCACCACATCGCCCCCATAAGGGCTATTCTTAACCGAATGTTCGCTCACTTTAGTGGGCCAAAGGCAAAAGCCATCATGATGCTTGGCGGTAAGAATAATCAGCTCAAATCCGCAAGCCTTCAGGGAGCGCACCCATTGGCGGGCATCTAAAGCGGAAGGGTTGAAGTTTTTGGGTTCTTCCGAGCCATTGCCCCATTCGCAGTTGGTAAAGGTATTCATACCAAAATGAATAAAGGCTTTTTTGGCAAAGCCAAAGTGCATCAGTTGGCGCTCATTAGGGGTGGCGCCAAAGGGAGCAAGTCCATGAAAGTTCATATTTTTCTCCTCCTTAAAAGGGCGAATAAAAAAGCGGAGCAACCGATCGGCTGCTCCGCTTTTTTATTGATTATTTGGCAAAATCGATGGCGCGGCTCTCGCGAATCAGATGAACTTTGATTTGGCCGGGATATTCCAGCTCGGATTCAATTTTCTTCACAATGTCATGAGAAAGAACAGTCAGCTTATCATCGGAAATCTTTTCGGGATTTACCATGATGCGGATCTCGCGACCGGCCTGAATAGCGAAGGTTTTCTCCACTCCGGGGAAGGAATTGGCGATCTCTTCCAGCTTCTCCAAGCGCTTGATATAGTTCTCCAGATTCTCTCTGCGAGCGCCGGGGCGGGCGGCAGAGATGGCATCGGCAGCCTGCACGATCGCATCATAAACGGTGATGGTTTCCACATCTCCATGATGAGCGGCAATGGCATGCACGATCTTTTCGTTCTCTTTATATTTCTTGGCAATATCCACACCGATCTGGATATGGGAGCCTTCCATCTCGAAATCAACACTCTTGCCGATATCATGCAAAAGGCCGGCTCTCTTGGCCATGGTAACATCTGCGCCGAGCTCTGCGGCAAGCAGGCCGGAAAGCTGGGAAACTTCGATAGAATGGAGCAATACATTTTGCCCATAGCTGGTGCGGTATTTTTGCCGCCCGAGAAGCTTCACCAAATCGGGATGCAACCCATGCACACCGGTTTCGAAGGTGGCGCGCTCGCCTTCCTTCTTCATGGAGATCTCCAGATCGCGGCGCACCTTTTCCACTGTTTCCTCAATGCGGGCGGGATGGATGCGGCCATCGGAGATCAGCTTCTCCAGAGTCTGCCGCGCAACCTCGCGGCGAATGGGATCAAAGCTGGAGAGGGTGATGGCCTCAGGAGTATCATCAATAATGAGATCCACTCCGGTGATGGTTTCAAGGGCGCGGATATTGCGGCCCTCGCGGCCGATGATGCGGCCCTTCATTTCATCGCTGGGCAATGCCACAACCGAAACAGTGGATTCCACCACATGATCGGCGGCGCATTTTTGAATGGCAAGGGAGAGGAGCATTCTGCTCTTCTCATCAAGGTTTTCCTTAAAGCGATCTTCATATTCGGTGATCCGATGGGCATATTCATGCTCCAGCTCGGAATCCATCATATGCAAAAGCTCGGCTTTGGCGGCCTCGGCGGTATAGCCGGAGATCCGCTCTAAAACAGCGATCTGAGATTGCTTAACAGTTTCAACCTCTTCTTGCAAAAGCTCAACCTTGCGGGTTTTTTCAGCAAGGGCTTCTTCCTTGCGGTCGATATTATCATACTTTTTATCGAGAATTTCTTCTCTTTGCTGCAATCGTTTTTCTTGCCGCGATACCTCATTTCGACGCTCTTTCAGGTCTTTCTCCTGCTCGGTACGCTCCTTATGAAGCTCTTCTCTTGCTTCCAGAAGCATTTCTTTTTTCTTCGTATCAGCAGTTCTGACCGCGTCGTTAATGATGCGCTTTGCCTCTTCCTTAGCAGAACCGATCTGCTTTTCGCCGACTTTTTTGCGATATAAAAAGCCGAAAATAAAGGCAATAAACCCAACCAGAATCGCAACAACTCCAACGATGAGCGCAACAAGCCATGTTTCCATTTTTCGTGCCTCCTTATGAAATTGTTGATCATTTTAAAATATATCAGAAGATTTTCTGCAAAATATCTTGCCTTATATTTTGTTGAAAATATACTAATACACCAAAATAAATTATAGGCGTTTTCTGTCAATCTGTCAAGTGAAAAAACATATTGAAATAAAATTATTATAATGATATAATAGTATTTATTATGGATACATATGCTCCGGAGGCAGAAATATGGACTACATATATGGATTAATAGAAGGTCTTTTGAAGGGCCTTGGGGAGTTTCTTCCCCTCTCCTCTTCCGGCCATCGATTAATTTTAAAAAATTGGATCACCCTTCCGGCCCAAGGCTCCTTGGCCCTTTTTGCCGAGATCGGCGCCCTGCTGGCGGCGCTCCTTTTATGCCGCAAAACTTTGGCGGGCATGATCAAGGGGATCGGCGACGCGGCGGAAAAAGCAAAAAAAGGAAGATTTCGCCGCAAGAAGGCGCCCAAAGAGCTGATGCTTCTTGGTTTTCTTCTTTTGGCTTCCCTTCCCCCTGCGGCGGCTGCCGTTATCAGGCATTTTCATGATTTTACCGCTTCCATCAGCGCAAGCCTTCTTTGGGCGGGAATCGGATTTTTGCTGAACGGAGGGCTTCTCTTTATTGGCAGCCATAGCCTCTGCCGCAAATGGGAGGTTATGGATATGAAGGGCGGCCATGCTCTGAAGCTTGGCCTTTTCCGCGCTGTTGCGGGAATGGTGCCGGGGCTCTCCCCCTTTGGCGCTACCGCCGCCATGGCCATGAATATGGGCTTTGAGCCCACCTTTGCGGCAGAGTTTTCCATTTTGATGGCGATCCCCTCTTTGCTGGGCTCCATTCTTTGGAGGATCGGCAGCGTGGGCAGCATCTTTTGGGGCCCTGCCCTGATCAGCCTGATTTCTGCGGCGGTTGCAGGGGCTCTCGCGACCTTTTTGGTGCGAATTTTGGTAAAAAAAGAAAAATTCGGGCTTTTTATGTTCTATTCCCTTGCGGCAGGGATCGCCGCCTTCATCTTAAATGCAATCTGAATTAAACTATAGGAAAAGGAGGGGTTCTCTTGCCCCGTAAATCGAAAAAGCAATTAGCAGAAGAGAAAAAAGCAAAGGCCATGCAGCAAAAGGCGGCCACCCATCGCAGCATTATGGCAGTGGTCTTCTTTGCTTTCGCTCTTCTTTTGGCTGTATATATCTATCTGCCGGTGGAAGTGCCTTTAAAGAATTTTCTGGTAGACCATTTTCTCTATGGTCTTTTTGGGTTTGCCTCCTTCCTGCTGCCCCTCTTTTTGGGTTGGCTCGGAGTGGATGCCTTGAAAGAGAAAAAGACCTTCTCCACCAATGCAAAGATCTGGATGGGCTTGGTGCTGGGCATTGTGGTCTCCGCCTTTGGCTATCTCTTTTTCTATCCCGGCGATTATTCCTTCAGCGGCTTCTTTACTGAAGGCCTTGCCGATTTCTGGCAGATGGGCATGGAGCTAAAGGGCGGCCTTTTGGGCGGCTTGATCGCCTGCCCGCTGATTATGCTGATGTCGCGGGTGGGGTTTGGGATCCTTTTGGCGGCTGTTACCATTATTACCATTCTCTTCTTCTTTGATCTTACTCTCTATCAAATGACCTATCCGATCCGAAAGCTTCTTGCCGATGCCAAAGAGCGCAGAGAGCGGCCGGAGCTGGTGGAGGATATTGAGGAAGATAAGGCCGCCCGCCGCCGTCGGTTCAAGGATTTTGAAGCGGAAGGCAAGTGGGAAGAGGAAGAGAAGGAGCAGCGCAGACCGGTGGATGTTACCCCGCCGGAAGAGATCACTGATGTGGTGCCTGTTTTTGTTTATGATGATGTCAGCTCCGATGGATTTATTGATCCGATGGATATCTCTGATTATATCGGCGAGAAAAAAGAGGAAGAAAAAGCCCCTGCCCGCCCCCGCAGAGCGGCGAAGCCGAAGGTTGCGGAGGAGACCATTAAACCCATGGAAGGGGAGCAGATGCAGTTCTATAATTTCCCGCCCCTCTCCCTTTTGAAGGGCGGCCGCTCCGCCGCCTCCGCCACCCAAGCGGAATTGAGAGAAAAAGAGCGGATCCTTTTGCAAACCTTGCGGGATTTCGGCATTGAAGCCACCATGACAGGGATTGCAGTGGGCCCTAATGTTACCCGCTTTGAGCTTGCCCCCAAAGCTGGCACAAGGGTGAGCAAGATTGCCGCCCTTTCCGATGATCTGGCCCTTGCCCTTGCGGCAACCCAGGTGCGTATTGAAGCGCCGATCCCCGGAAAAGCGGCGGTGGGCATCGAGATTCCCAATAAAACCGCCAGCACCGTTTATATTAAAGAGGTTCTTTCCTCCGATGGCTTCCGCGATGGCAAAAGTTGCCTCACTTCTGCCCTCGGCAAGGATATTGCAGGAAATTTGATTACCTTCGATGTGGCAAAAATGCCCCATCTTTTAGTGGCGGGTACTACCGGAAGCGGTAAGTCGGTTTGTATCAATACCATTTTGATGTCGTTCCTCTATAAGGCTTCCCCCGATGATCTGAAGCTGATCCTGATCGATCCCAAAGCGGTGGAGATGGATGTTTATAATGGGATTCCCCATCTGATGATCCCCGTTGTTACCAATCCTAAAAAGGCGGCGGGCACCCTGCAATGGGCCTGCACCGAAATGGATCGGCGCTATGATCTGATGAAGAATACGCAAGTGCGCAATCTTGAAGCCTATAATACCTATTGCGAAACCCATAATGATTATCAGCCGATGCCCCGCATTGTGGTGGTGATCGATGAGCTTGCGGATCTGATGATGGTTTCCTCCAAGGAAGTGGAGGATTGCATCTGCCGCCTCTGCGCCAAGGCAAGAGCGGCGGGAATTCACCTGATTGTGGCCACCCAGCGCCCCAGCGCCGATGTGGTAACCGGCCTCATTAAGGCCAATATTCCCTCAAGAATTGCTTTCACCGTTGATAACGCTCTCAACTCCCGCATTATTATGGATGAAGGCGGCGCCGAAAAGCTTCTTGGCCGCGGCGATATGCTCTATAAGCCTGTTGGCGCCAATAAACCGCTGCGGGTGCAGGGTTGCTTTGTTTCCGATAGCGAAGTGGAAGCGGTGGTTTCTTATGTGAAGAGTAATTCCGCCGGCTCTGATTATGATCAAACCGCTATCAGCGATATTGAAAATATGGCGGCCCAAAACCAAAAGAGCAGCTCTGCCGCCGATGCCGGAGAAAAGGGCGGCTATGATGAAAACCTGATTGCCGCTTGCGAATGTGTGATCGAAGCAGGCATGGCCTCCACTTCGATGCTCCAGCGCAAACTCAAGCTTGGCTATGCCCGCGCCGCCCGCGTGATGGACGAAATGCAAGAGATCGGCGTAGTAGGCCCCTTCGAGGGTGCAAAACCCAGGCAGGTACTTGTTACCATGGATGAATTGCAAGAAATTATCGTCTCCCGCGGTCTATAATCGGTTTATAAGCGGTAAAATTTGGCCCTTTTCTGCCTTTCGAGCCGCTCGGCGTATCGATATACGCCTTCGGGACTCGAAAAACAAAAAATCATCCAAATTTTCCTTGCTTATAAATAAAGGCGGTAAAAATCGGCCCTTTTCCGCCGGAATGACCACTCGGCGTATCCAATATACGCCTTCGGGATCCTTCCAACGAGAAATCATCCAATTTTTCCTCGCTTATAAATAAAGGCGGTAAAAATCAACCCTTTTCTGCTTTTCAAGCCGCGGCGTATCGATATACGCCTTCGGGACTCGAAAAACAAAAAATCATCCAAATTTTCCTCGCTTATAATGGAGGCAGATAAAATATGGTCTTTTCCGCCATTCAAGCCGCGGCGTATCGATATACGCCTTCGGGACTCGAAAAACAAAAAATCATCCAAATTTTCCTCGCTTATAAATGTGGGCGGTAAAAATCAACCCTTTTCCGCCATCGGCGTATCGATATACGCCTTCGGGACTCGAAAAACAAAAAATTATCCAAATTTTCTTCGCTTATCAATGATATTGGAGGGTGAAATGAAAAAAATTTTGATTTGGGCAATCATTCTTGTGGTGCTGGTGGTGTTGCTGTTTCCGATGAATATTTGGTACGCAGACGATGGTGGTTCGATCTTATATGATGCGCTTCTTTATGATTTTGAAAAGGTTCATTCCATGTGGGATGTAAGTTTGGAAGGTCATGGCACCTATATAGTGGGCTATCGGCTTACCATATTAGGAATTGTGATATTTGATAACACCCGCCTGGAATATGAACTCATTGCCTACGAATAACAAAAACTCCGGATGCAAAATATGCATCCGGAGTTTTTGCGCTTAAAAAGAAATGTGAGCAAAAATCCTTTAGGGGGATAGCGATACCATGATACCATGATATCATGATATCATAATTTTAATAGTTTTCGTTTTTCATCATGAAATAGGCTTGGGGCTTTTTGCAAACGGGGCATTGCTGGGGCGCTTGGGGGCCTTCCAGAATATGGCCGCAGTTGCGGCAGATCCAGATCACCTTTTCATTCTTTTGGAAAACAAGGTGGTCATCGATATTGCCCTTGAATTTCATAAAGCGTTCCTCATGCTCCCGCTCGATCTGGGCTACTGCTTCAAATAGATAGGCAATCTCGGCAAATCCTTCCTCTCTGGCGATGCGAGCAAATTCGGCATACATTTCTTCCCATTCATAATGCTCCCCTGCTGCTGCATCAGCAAGGTTCAGGTCGGTGGTTTTTTGCTCTCCGTGAAGAAGATTAAACCAGAGCTCGGCATGCTCCTTTTCATTATTGGCAGTTTCCTGAAAGATGGCGGCAATCTGCTCATAGCCATCTTGCTTGGCTTTGGCGGCATAATAGGTATATTTATTGCGCGCTTGGCTCTCCCCTGCAAAGGCCGCCATCAGGTTGGCCTCGGTTTTGCTTCCCTTCAATTCCATAAAATCTACTCCTCTCTGTTGAAAAATGGCGAAAATATCCAAATAGTATTAAAAATTCAAAGGTTTTTTCGCTCATTCCTATTTTTGCCTATTCACGCGCCGATTATGCAACCCAAATCCATTTGGGTTGAAGAATTGGGCAAAAAGAAAGCCCCCGCCTTTTGGGCGGGGGCAGATACCTTCATTAAGAGTAGTATACATTTTGGGTTTTCACATAAGCATAAAGCTTGGTGATCACCTTGGAATATTCCTGCTGCATATTAACGCTCTCATCGGTAAGGCCCTTCAGATAGGGGCCCACCATTTCTTCAATCCTGCTATTATAAAGGAGCAGCATTCCCTTTTCTTCTGCCAGATCGGCATAGGATTGGTAGGCGCTTCCTTTAATGCCAAGGGCCTGAAGGGTTTCGGCTCTTGCTTCCGAGAAGCGGTTGCACCAATGCTCTGCAAAGAGCAGAGCGGCCAAAGCGGAAGACTCTTCCTTTTCACCATAGCCATATTTCGGCAGTGCAAAAAAGGTGCCGGAGAAGGTAACGGTGGAGTTGCCCTCGGCGGTAAGCTTCGGCAGGGGCGCATAGGAGAGGGTAATCGTTTCAGCGGTGGCGGGGGTGGTGGTATATTCCATCAGAGCGGTGCCGGATGCGAGGGTATAAGAGAGATCTTCGTCTTTAATAAAAGAGGGGATCTCTTTATTCATGGTTTGCAAGGCAGACCAGACTTCTTTGGAGCCGATAGAATTAATATTGGTATCCAGCTTGCCTTCCTTCAAGGTGATGGGGGCTTTTCCCGAAAGGGTGGCCCAAGGCAGGGCGCTATCCATCAAAAGGGGAAGGATCTGCTTTTCTGCATTGGTTTTGCAAAGAGTTTTGAAGCTTTCAACTGTCCATTCCCCCTGTTTTTCCAAAGAAGCAGGATCGCTCTCCCCTACCAAAGCGGTATTATACCAAAGAGAATCCACCATGCCAACGGGGGCGAAAAGCTTATAGTCCGATTGGGTTAAAACCGCTTTGCTGATGCCAAAGCTTTGGTTTTCAAGATCCAGATATTCTTTGGCAGAGGCGCAAAGAGTGAGCCCTACGGCAAGATCCGAGGCATCAAGCTGGATCAGGGAAAGTTTCTTCCCCGCAAAGAGGGCCGCGCGCTGGGCTTTTACCGAAAGGGCGGCGGGCTTGATGCTATATTGCACCATAAAGCCCTGCTCCTTGGCAAAGGCTTTGATCCAATCTAACTCGCTAATAAGCTGCCCTTCTTCATCGGTATAGGTGAAGGCGGGGTTATCATCGGCGGTATAGAAGGTGATGGTTCTGTTCTTCAATACAGAATCCAGCTCCGGTTTTTTCACAAGGCCGCTTTCTGCAAGAGCGGAGGCGGTTGTTTTAGAGGGCAGAAAATCTTCGGCGGCAAGGGGGTTTTTATTATCGGGCAGGGCCTCTCCCTCTTGCTGCTCTTCCTTGGGAGCCTCTGCCTGCTCTTCGGGCTTTTTCTCTTCGGAAGGGGTTTTAGCAGGGTTTTCTGCTTCGGTTTCTTCTTCTTTTTCTTCTTCCTTCTGCTCCGGTTCCTCTTCCTTTTCGGTGCCGAGGCCCAGCGCTTCGTTTTGCTCCTGCTCATCGGGCTTGATGATCTCGGCAGGCGGCTGGATATTATCCGGTTTGCAGGCCGGTGCCAAGGCGATCATCGCCAAGCAGAGTATGATTGCAAGAATTCTTTTCATCTCAAAGATTCTCCTTGATTTTGGTATAGGCTGCAACAGCAAGCTTATCGCAGCGTTCATTATAGGGGTGGCCGGCATGGCCCTTAACCCATTGGAGCTCCACCTGATGCCTGCGAAGCTGGCAAAGCAAACGCTCCCAAAGGTCCACATTCAGAGCCGGTTTTTTATCTTTCTTTCGCCAACCGTTTTGCTCCCATTGATAAACCCATCCTTGGGTGATGCTTTCGCAAAGATAGCGGGAATCGCTGGTCAAAAGAACCGCGCAGGGCTCTTTCAGCGCTTCCAGACCGATAATTGCGCCCATCAGCTCCATGCGGTTATTGGTGGTTTCTCGCTCGGCGCCGGAAAGCTCCTTTTCCCGCCCTTGATAGACCAAAATGGTGCCGTATCCGCCGGGGCCGGGGTTTCCGCTGCAAGCGCCATCGGAATAAATTTCAACTTTCTTCATATTTAAATTAAAGCTCATTGATTATAAATTTAATTTTTCTTTCAAGGTATCATAATAATCCCTTGAAGGAATGGAAAGCTTTTCTCGCTCAATGGAGCGGAAAATGGCAATGGCAAGGGTATTATCCCCTTCGATATAGGCGTTTTGGGCGGCCTTGAGATATTCATCATGCTCCACCATATCGCCAATGGAGCCCAAAAGCTCTTCGGCATCCTTGGCAGAGGCGGAAAGCTCGGCGTTTTTGCCTTCTAATTCGGCATTTCTATCTTTGAGCTCTTTATTTTGGCTTTGAATATTCTTCAAGGTGGATTCGCTGGTTCCGCTATCGGGATTATTATTCATTTCCTTATGAATCCGATAGGAAACCAAATAACTTCCGCCGATCAAACCGGAAATAACGATAACGAAGATGACCATATAAAGGACTAAGAACTTTATATTCTTTTTCTTTTCCTTGGGGGTATCCTCCCCTTTGGCGGGAGCAGGCTCCTCTTTGGGCGCTTCTTCTTTTTCTTCTTCCTCGGCTTCTTCTTTTTCTTCGGCGCCTTCTTCATCGGGAATCTCTTCCTTTTCGGGCGCCTTATCGCCTTCTTCTTCCTTGGCAGGCTCTTCTTTTATTTCCTCTTGAATAGCCTCTTCCTTGGCGGGCTCTTCTTTTTCTTTGGCGGGGGCGGCTGCCTCTTCGATGGGAGCGGGCTCCTTTGCTGCTTCCATCGAGGCGGGGCGCTCTTTCCGCGCCTCTTCCAAGAGATCTAAAAGGGATTGTTCGTCTTTATTCATCGATGCTTCCTCCCAAGATCTCTATGATTTTTTCGAGTTCTTCCACCGAATAATATTGGATCTCCACCTTGCCCTTATTATTAGCATGGTGGCGAATGGTTACTTTATTGCCAACAGAAGCGGAAGCCTTTTTCTCCAATTCCTGAATGGCTTGGACCACTGCAGGATCGGCTTTAGGCTTCTCGGCAGGCGCTTTTTTGCTCTTTTTCACCAGCTCTTCCGCTTGGCGCACATTCAGGCTCTCGATAATAATTTTATTAGCCAAGGCAAGCTGGGTATCCTGATCCTCTAAAGAGAGCAGGGCTCTTGCGTGGCCTGCGGAAAGCTCGCCGGTCTTAAGAAAATCCAAAATCTGCTCCGGCAGGGCCAAAAGCCGCATGGCATTGGCGATAGTGGGGCGGGATTTTGAAACCTTTTGGGCGATCTGCTCTTGGGTGAGCCCATAGGTTTCCATCAAATTGCGGTAGCCCATGGCTTCTTCAATGGGATTCAGATCTTCCCGCTGCAGATTTTCAATCAGCGAGATCTCGCTGATCTCTTGGGGGGAATATTCGCGGATCAGCACCGGAATTTCCTCCAATTCCGCCAAGCGGCAGGCTCTCCAGCGCCGCTCCCCTGCAATAATGCGATAGCGGCCTTCCCCATGGGGCGCCACAATAATAGGCTGAATCAAGCCATGCTCCCGAATGGAAGCGGCCAACTGCTCCAAGGCTTCCTTTTCAAAAACCTTGCGAGGCTGATTTTTATCCGGTTCGATCTGGGAGAGGCGCAAAGTGGCTTTTTCTTGGGCGGCAAGCTCCAGCTCGATGGTATTTTCATCGAAAAGAGCATCCAGACCTTTGCCGAGTCCTTTTTTCTTCATCCTTTGATCTCCTTATTTCTCTCTAAAAATTCTCTTGCCATCTCGCGATAAGCAAGGGCGCCGCGGGAATAGCGGTCGTAGATCTGCACCGGCACCCCGTGGCTGGGCGCTTCCGATAGCCGCACATTGCGGCAAATGGGGGTTTTATAAACCTTATCGCCAAAATATTTCTTGATCTCATCGGCCACCTGAATGGTAACATTCAACCGCCCATCATACATGGTGAGCAATACCCCTTCAATAAAAAGCGAAGGATTATAGCGGGATTTTACCAATTTAATGGTGTTCACTAATTGGGATACCCCCTCCAGCGCCAGATATTCCGGCTGGAGCGGAATGATCACACTGTTGGAAGCGTTCAGGGCGTTCAATGTGAGCAGCGAGAGGGAGGGCGGGCAATCGATGATAATAAAATCATAAAGATGCCGCACCTGATTAAGAGCCGCTTTCAAAAGCCCTTCTCGGTTATCCATAGCCACCATTTCGATCTCGGCTCCTGCCAAGTTCATATTGGTGGGCAAAATATCAACATTTTTATAAGGAGTTTGCTTGATGGCTTCCCGCACACCGCATTCTCCAATCAAAACCTCATAAACAGAGGCGGGAATATTGCGCTTATTGATGCCGAAACTACTTGTGCCGTTGGCTTGGGGATCGATATCAACAAATAAGGTCTTCTTCCCCTCTTCGGCCAAGGCATAGGTCAGGCTTACCGCGGTAGTGGTCTTTCCCACTCCGCCCTTTTGGTTGGTAATGGCGATGATCTTTCCCATCCTTTTGCTCCTTTCTTTTATGCGTCCATCAAAAATTGTATCATAAAGAAAGGAAAATGAAAAGGGTTTTTTCAAATTTAATATATTTTAGGTGTTTCACGTGAAACAATCGTTTTTAAAAATGGTTGCAAGGTTTCACGTGAAACATGGATCTTTCAAAAATACAAACAGCACGATGCCGGGGAAAGCATCGTGCTGTTTGCATAGGGGATTAGGATGTTTTGGGTATCCGAATAATATATTCAACAAACCGTTTCTCATCATGGATTTGAGTTTGCGGTTTGATACCCGCGGAGCGGAGGGTGGCCACAGTGTGGTCCAAGGTATTAATGCAAAGGCGCACATCTTTTAAGGAGCATACCCTTTTGGGCTTCTTGCGCTTTTGGCAAGGCTCCAGCGCTTTGCGGATCAATTCTTCTGTTTGCTGAACATTGAAAGCGCTTTCAATGATCTTCTCTAAAAGCTCCATCAAAAGACTTTGGTCTTTCACCTTAAGTAGCGCTCTGGCATGGCGCTCGGTAAGCCCGTTCTGCCGAATCAGGAGCTGGGCGCTGATGGGAAGCTTTAAAAGCCGCAGTTTATTGGCGATGGTAGAGGGATCTTTATTCATCTCGCGGGCAATCTGCGCTTGGTTCATGGAGAAATCCTCCATCAGCCTGCGATAGGCGGCGGCCTCTTCAAAAAAGGAAAGGTCTTCCCGCTGAAGATTTTCAATGAGGGAAAGCTTGGCCGCCTCTTCCGGATCCTTTTCGGTGAGAATGCAGGGCACTTTATCCAGCCCTGCCAGCTTGGCCGCCCGAAGCCTTCGCTCTCCTGCAATGAGCCGATAGCGCTCCCCTGCCCGAAGGATCAGCAAGGGCTGCAAAATGCCATGGGCCTTGATGCTTTCCGCAAGCTCCAAAAGAGAATCCTCTTTAAAAAAGGTGCGGGGTTGGTGGGCGGCGGGAATAATATCTTCCACCGAGATCCATGCAAGGCCTTCCTTTTGCTTGAACAACTGCATTGTTGCACCCCCTCTTTGGTTTTCATTTTAAGGGGCGAAGGGGAAAAAATCAAGAAAAACCGTTTGCCAAAAACCGCGCCGCCATGGGAAAAAGTCGGCTTTAGTCGAGGGAGGCAAGGGTTTTTTTCAGGGTTTTATCGGTAATGGAAGAGAGGAATACATTTTGAACCATGCCGCTTTTGTCGATAAAATATGTTACCGGAGTGGTGCTCACATTATAGATTTTTGCCATCTCCCCCTCAACATCGAAAAGAAGCAGGCTTGGCCGAACCCCCATTTTTTCAAGCGCGCTCTTTTGCTCTTCATAATCCCCGTTAACGGCAACAGCCATCACTTTTGCATCATAATCCTTCTCCAGCGCCGCAACCTGCTTTAAAAGCTCGGTTGCTTTATCGGTTTTGGTATCGAAGAAGAGCAGAACGGTTGGGTGCTTTCCGAAATGGTCCGAAAGGGAATGCAGAGTTCCCTTTTCGTCGGGGCCGGTAATATCAAGGGCGGGCTGAGGCTCCTTGCCGATCAGCAACCCTGCAACCAGATAGGCGATTAAAAAAAGAAGGGCCACCCCGCCGATGATCAACACACGGCGGCTATTTTTGGATAAACTCATTTTATATTCTCCTTTTAGATGCTTTTTTCTTTATTATATAAAAACTGATGAAAAGTTGCAACAATTAATGATGAAAACCTTGAAGAGTCGGCGAAAATATAGTATAATAAAATATTAGAAAAAAGAAAGGGCGGCCGCTTTGATGAACGATTTATTTTATATAGAAGAAAAGAACGGGGTGGAAACCCTCAAATGCCGCCCCTTTGCAGAAATTCCCTTTTTGCGCCATGGTTTTTCCACCCGCAAGGGCGGAGTGAGCCAAGGGGATTATGCCGCCATGAATTTTTCTCTTGATAGAGAATCGGAAGAGATTGTGGCGGAAAATTATCGGCGGTTCTGCGCCGCCAACGGGCTTTCGCCCCAAAGCCTTGCCTTAACGCAGCAAACCCATACAACCTGTGTCAGAGAAGCCAAGGCCGATCTGATCGGCAAGGGGCGCTCTACGATTGGTAGAGATATCGATGGATTGGTAACGAAAGCGCAGGGCCTTGGGCTGATCTGCTTTACTGCCGATTGCGTGCCGATTTTATTGGTAGACCCGATGGCGAAAGTGGTGGCTGCAGTTCATAGCGGCTGGCGGGGCACAGTTGGAAGGATCGGCAAAAATGCTGTGGAGCAGATGATCGCTCTGGGCGCTTCTTCCGAAAACATTCTGGCCGCCATCGGCCCTTCGATCGGGCCCTGCTCCTTCGAAGTGGGGCCGGAGGTGCAGCAGGAATTTGATAAAGCCTTCCAAGGGGCCCTTCCCCATCGCCCTTCCCATCGAGAGGGGCATTCCATGGTGGATCTTTGGGCCGCCAATCGGTTGGTGCTGCAAGGGGCCGGTTTGCAAGAAAATCATATTTTTGCAGCAGAAGTTTGCACTTTTTGTAATAATCAAGCATTTTATTCCCATCGATATACGAACGGGCGCCGCGGAAGCCTGATCGGCGCTATTGCCATCGGGGAGAGCGAATAATAAGAAGGAAAGGGAGGTGCGCTCGGTGAAGCGGATCTTCGCGCTGATAATGATTTTAATAATGCTGCTCTCTTGCGGCTGCGCCATGGAAGAGCTGCCGGAGGGCTCCCAGCTTGGGGCCTATAGCGGCGAGGAAGAAAAGGATACCATTTCTCTTCCCGCGCGGGAGAGCATCACCATGATTTATTATCCCGATATGGATACCCACCCGCTAACAACGACCAACAGCGAAAACCATGAACTCTTGAAATTGGTTTATAGCCCCTTGGTGCGGGTGGCCGGCTCCATGACGGCTGAATATGTTTTGGCAGAGAGTGTAACCAATAAGGATCGCACCGTTACCGTTAAACTGAAAAAAGACCTTCGCTTCAGCGATAAGAGCAAGGTGCAGGCAGAGGATGTTACTGCCGGATTTCGCTTGATCCGAAAGGATAAGAATTCTCCCTATTATGATCGCCTTGCCAATGTGGAGGATTATTGGGCGGAAGATAGCCGCACCGTGAAGATCCGGCTGAAGGAGCCGGATGTGGATTTCATCAACTATCTGGATATTCCGGTGGTTAAGCGGGAAAAAGCGGTTGGTTGCGGGCCGTATCGGTTTTCCGATCTCAACGGAAAAACCGTGCTGGTTCCCAATGAGCATTATTTCGAAGCGCCCAAGATCAAGGTGATTGAGCTCTGCTCCCCTGCCAACGAAAAAGAGCGGCAGAATATGTTCACTTTAGGGCTTTTAGACGTTTATTTTATGCCTACCGAAAGCGAACTCACCTTTTCCGGCGGCAAGGATTATCGGGTGCAGACCTATAGCGGAGATCATTTTCTTTATCTGGGCATCAACGGGGCCAACGGATATTTGAAAAATGCCGCTTTCCGCCGCTATTTCAGCGGCATTCTTGATCGGGGAAAATTGGTGAAAGATGTGCTTCTGGGGCAGGCGGATGCCACCGCCTATCCCTTCCAGCCCACTTGGTATAAGGCCGCAGGCCTTGCCCATTCCGCCGATTGGACCGATCCGGAGAAAAAGCAGCTTGCAAAAGAGCTTGGCCTTACCCTTTCGGGCAATCAACTATCGGATCAAAAGGGCAAGCAGGTTACCTTAAGCCTGCTGGTGAATAAAAGCAGCGATGTGCATCTTGCTTTGGCCGCCGCTATTGCCGATAACCTTTCGGTTTCCGGCATTAAGATCAATTTGGTCAAGGCGGGTAAAGAGGAATATCTCAATCGGCTCAAGGAAGGGAAATATGCCCTTTATCTCGGCGAAGTAAAAACCGGCCGCACCTTGAATACCGCGGTCTACAGAGCGGGCAGCCCCCTTTGCTATAGCAGCCCAGCCGCCCCCAAAACCGAAGCCGCCGCCGCGGCCTATACTGCAGGAAAGAAAACCCTTTCTGCCTTTGCGGAAAGCTTCGGGAAGGAAATGCCGGTGATCCCCCTTGCCTATCGGCAGGGAGTGCTTTTGGTCTCTTCCGATATCAGCGATTTTAAATCCACAGGCACTTGGTCGGTCTATGGAGATATTTGCAAAATAAAAACCCTTGAAACGGAGGTCCCCTCATGAAAGAACTCAAAAACGGAACCGATATTCGCGGCATCGCCATCGGAGAGAAGAAAAATCTTACTCCCGAAATTGCCTGCCGATTAGGGCGTGCCTTTGCCGCCTATCTATTGGAGCAGGGAGCTAAAAGCCCCTTAACCATCGCAGTGGGGCGGGATCCCCGCCTTTCGGGCGAGAGCCTGAAGGAGGGCTTGATCGCGGGCCTTTGCGCCATGGGCGCGAAGGTGCTGGATTGCGGCCTTGCCACCACGCCTTCCATGTTTTTTGCCACTTACTATGAAGGAAGCGATGCAGCAGGCGCAATCGAGATCACCGCTTCCCATCTCCCCTATGACCGCAACGGCCTGAAATTCTTCACCAAAGAGGGCGGCATCGATGGAGGGGTGGTTTCCCGCCTGATCGAGCTTGCCGAAGAGAATGATTTTGAGGAAAAGAGCGGCGGGAGCAAGGAAGATTTTGATCTGATGGGCCCCTATAGCGAAAGCCTTTTGCAATTAGTGCGGGAGAAAACCGGCAGAGAGCGCCCCTTGGAAGGAATCGGCGTTGTGGTCGATGCAGGAAACGGCGCAGGGGGCTTCTTTGTGGAGCGGGTGCTGAAGCCGTTGGGCGCAAAAACCGAAGGCTCTGTTTATCTGGAGCCCGACGGAAGCTTCCCCAACCATATCCCAAACCCTGAAAATGCCGCCGCCATGGCCGCTTGCGCCAAGGCAACCATGGAAGCGGGGGCAGAGCTTGGCATCTGCTTCGATACCGATTGCGATCGGTCGGCAATCGTGGCTGCCGATGGCATGGAAATCAATCGCAACCGCATGATCGCCATGATCGGCGCTCTGATGCTGCGGGAGCATCCCGGCTGCACCATTGTTACCGATTCGGTAACCTCCAAGGGCCTTGGCAAATTTATTGCCGAGCGGGGCGGAGTGCATCATCGGTTTATGCGCGGCTATAAAAAGGTGATCGATGAAGCCAAGCGGCTGGAGAGCACCGGCGTTTGCGCGCCCCTTGCGATGGAGACAAGCGGCCATGGAGCCTTGAAGGAAAATCGGTATCTGGACGATGGCTCCTATCTTGTGGCGCGGCTTCTGGCGGAGCTTGCCGAGCTGAAAAAGAGCGGCAAAAGCCTTCTTTCGCTGATCGATGGCTTGGAAGAGCCCAAAGAGGCGCTGGAATTGCGGGCCGATATCCTGAAAGAGGATTTTAAGGCCTATGGCGCAAAGGTATTGGAAGAGCTGCAGGCTTATTGCGCAAAGCAAGGCTGGGAGATTGTTTGCCCCAATTATGAAGGGGTGCGGGTGAATTTCGGCAAAGAGAGCGGCGATGGCTGGTTTTTGGTGCGGATGAGCCTTCATGATCCGGTGGTGCCGATCAATATCGAAAGCGATAGCGAAGGGGGCGCCAAGAGAATTGCCGATCAATTATATGCATTTTTAGGGCAATATGACGGGCTTAACCTGCCAAAATATTAAAATTTTCTCTTAAAAAGTGGTAGACATTCGAAAGTTTTGTGTTATAATGTTATGTGGCATACCATGGGTGTGCCTAAAAATGTTGTTAAATAATATTTATAAAGGAGAAATGAAAAAATGGGCAAGAAATTTGTTTATCTTTTCAAAGAGGGCAACGCTACCATGCGTGAGCTGCTCGGCGGCAAGGGTGCAAACCTGGCCGAGATGACCGCGATCGGTCTTCCCGTACCCCAAGGCTTCACCGTATCTACTGAGGCATGCACCCAGTATTATGAGGACGGCCGCAAGATCAACGATGATATCAAGGCAGAGATCCTTGAGAACATCACCAAGATGGAAGAGATCACCGGCAAGAAGTTCGGCGATAAGAAGAATCCTCTTCTCGTTTCCGTTCGTTCCGGCGCAAGAGCTTCCATGCCCGGTATGATGGATACCATTTTGAACCTGGGTCTGAACGAAGAGGTTGTTGAGGTCCTGGCAAAGAAGTCCGGCAACGCTCGTTGGGCTTATGACTGCTACCGCCGCTTTATCCAGATGTACTCCGACGTGGTTATGGAAGTCGGCAAGAAGTACTTCGAGGAACTCATCGACAAGATGAAGGAAGAAAAGGGCGTT